>JBEPYD010000193.1:0-7553 GCA_041641575.1 Bacteroidales bacterium | reverse complement strand
CCGGATAAAGATAATGGGAACCGAGATTATCCATTTCTAAAATGTTTCATCTTCATCAAAAAGGAAATCATTCCCATCATTTGAAAAACCTGCTATATCGGATTGCGATTCAGGCAGTAAAATTGTGAAAGCAGCGCCTTTTGTAAGCTGGCTTTTAATGTGAATGGTTCCACCCAATAAATCGATAAGGGCTTTGTTGATGCTAAGTCCTAAACCATGTCCGCGATTTATGGAATTTATTCCGGAATCTAATCGTTTAAAACGGTCGAAAATAATTTTCTGATTTTCTTCAGAAATGCCCTCACCATTATCAATCACTTCCAATTTAATTAGTTCTCCCTCATGCGAAAGCCTGATGGTGATTTTACCATTCTCTGATGTATATTTTACAGCATTGCTCAGCAAGTTTGCCAAAATTAGCTTAACCTTTTCTGAGTCGGTTTTAAAACTAAAATCCTTTCCTTCAGTAGGAATTACTTCCTGCTCAATTTCAATGTTTTTCTTCTTGGCTTCGATTTTGAATGCCTCTGCTGCCGAATTCACTAAAGATTGCATATTTACTTTCAGAACTTCCGGATATACTTCTCCAGCTTCAATTTTTGCAGCTACAAAAATGTTTCTCAATTGAAAATCAAGGTTAAAAGCTTCTGAATGGATAAGCGCCACCATGGAAATTACTTTTTTCCATTCTTCTTTTTTTACATGCAGGATATTTTTCGATAATCCAAGTATGGAAGTAAAGGGATTTATTATTTCATTGGTAATATTTGAAATAAAGTGGCTTTTTAGCGCCTCAGATTCCTCCAGTTTTTTATTTACTTCTTTTAGTTCCTGTGTGCGCTTCCGCAGTTCTTCAATGGTAAGTTGGTTGTCTTCAAACCTCTTTTGCAGTTCTTCCAGTAATTCTTTATCAGTTAATAAGCTCATCTCAGATCAGTTTTTAGTGTAGCTAAGTTCTTTGAAAAACAGTAGGCTTTATTTGTCGCAATGGAACATTGATATTGGTAATTGACTCTGAATGACCAAGAAAAAAGTACCCGCCTTTTTTCAGCTTTAAGAGTAATTTATTAATCACCCTTTCCTGTGTTTCACGGTCAAAATATATCAGCACATTTCTGCAAAAAACAACATCATACATGTCGCGGTTTGTATGGTAAACATTATCCATGAAGTTAAGCCGCTGGTATTGTATTTTTTTACGCAACTCAGGAATAATTCTTACAAGTGGATTATTCCGGTCTTTTGAGCGCAGCAGATATTTCTTTTTAAGGGGTATGGGTATGATTTCTGTTTTAGCTTCTTTATAAATGGCCTCTACAGCTGAGCGGAGAATACGGGAGGAAATGTCAGTACCAAAAATGGTGTAGTCAAGACTTTTGTACTCTTCTCTGAACTCTTCAATTGTCATGGCAATGGTGTAAGGTTCTTCGCCACTGCTGCAACCGGCACTCCAGGCGTGGAAGGGCCTTTTCAGGCCGGTTTCCTCTACAAACTCAGGCAACACCTGTTCACGAAGGTAATCGAAATGAATGGGCTCCCGGAAAAAATCAGTTTTATTTGTGCTTACTACGTCGATCATATGAATCACTTCATTCGATTTTCCCTCTTCTGTGAAAACAAAATCGACGTATTCGGCAAAATTTGACATTTTCAGCTCTCTGAGCCGCTTTTGAAGACGACTCTGAAGCATTGTTTTTTTTACGGGCGGCATTTTAATGCCATAATCATGATAAATAAATTCACTCAGCCTTTTGAACTGTTCATCCGTAAGTGTTGCGCGAAAAATCTCATTTGTCAACGAATCAATCATACCCAATTTTTCAGAAGATTAATACTTTCCATGCCGTTATTCTGCCATGACATTTTGTGGAATGTCTTCCATTTGTTCTACCATAGAGAGAATTTCGCCTGGTTTGCTTTCGTCAAGCCAGTTAACTTTACCGGTAGAAAGATCATAAATAGCACCTACTACTTTTACTTTTCCCTCGTTTACAAGATTCCTGGTTGCCGGGCTTTTTATAAACAAGTCCCTTGTGCTTTGCCATACATTCTCTTCAATAGCGAGTGGAATAAGGGCTTCTTCTTCCACATCCGGATTTTCTTCTTTGGCTCTTTTAACCGCAGGAATAATATTATCTACCAGGGGCGGAATGTTTCTTTCCAGCTGATGACCGTGCCCGTTCACTGCATGGGTTACAGCAGTTACTGCTCCACATTGGCTATGGCCAAGTACAATCATCAAAGGTGTATTTACGTGTGCCAGCCCATATTCAATAGAACCAACTTCATCAGTATCACAAACATTACCTGCCACACGTATCACAAAAATATCCATAATACCTGCATCAAAAAGAATTTCTACAGGCACACGGCTATCTGAACATGAAATAACAGTGGCAAGTGCATAATTTCCCTGGTTACTGGTAGCAGCCTGTGCTATCCGCTCATCTTTAGTGTTGGGATAGGCTGAGGTGCCTGATGCAAAACGTTCATTCCCTTCCTTAAAAATATCTAAAACCTGGTCGGGCAGGGGTTTTTCACCCGGATTTGTTTTGAAGTATTCTTTTTCCTCGTTTTGTTGCTCAAGGGTAGTGGTTTCTTCACCATCTGTTGTATTGCCCTCAGGAGGAGCACAGTAAACCATACCAAAACCTATAAAAATAACCAGTAGATAAAATGCTTTAATTTTTTTCATAATAAAAACTTTTTAAAGATTTATGTGAATGAAAATTAGAAAATGTTTATTTGCTTACGGGAGCCGGTTTTTCTTCCGCCGGAGCAGATTGGCCGACAACTGATTCTTGCAAGGCAATCAATTCATCTGTAGAAAATATCATGTCCATGTTGAGTACCATAATAAACTGATCGTCCATTTTTGCCATACCCTCTATAAATTCTGATTTATATTTTTTCCCGATGCTGGGAGGAGGCAATATCTCTTCATTATTCAGTTCAAGAACTTCCTGCACACTATCTACCAATGCACCTACCTGGACTGTTTCTCCTTCCATCTCAATATCCAATACAAGAATGCACGTGTTGCTGGTGTATGCTGTTTCCTCCAGACCAAATTTAATACGGGTATCCACTAAAGGTAGTACCGTGCCACGCAGGTTAATTACACCTTTCATGTAATCCGGTGCTTTAGGTACTTTGGTTATTTTAACCATCTCCAGAATGTTCAGTACTTTAGAAACATTTGCAGCATAAGTTTCTTCTCCTAGTTTAAAGGATAGGAATGAATTGATTTCTTTGTTGTTATTTGTCATGACTAAGATCCTCCGTAATTAAATTATTATTGGAAAATTGTTTTATTGCTTTATTGGTATCCAGCACCAGGGCAACGGTTCCGTCTCCAAGTATGGTGGCACCGGATATCATATCCTGTTCTTTATAATGTTTCCCCAGGGGTTTAAGCACAGCCTGGTATTCTCCCACAACATTGTCAACAGCCAGGCCTATACGCTGATCTTCAAAACGAACAACCACTACCTGTTCCATAGAAACCTCGTTTTCAGGGAAATTGAACTCCTTGCGCAGGTAATGGAATGGAACCTGTTCTCCATCGAGCACAATGAGATTATTGAATGCATTGATTAAATCATCGTGGCGGGCAGCATATATTTTATCTACAACCATTAGCGGAATGATGTAATGCGTATCCAGTACTTTCACCAATAAGCCATCAATAATAGAGAGCGTAAGAGGCAATTTAATGGTAATGGTAGTGCCAATGCCTTTATCTGAATCTAGTTCAACTTCGCCCCGGATATCGGCAATTTTACGGCGTACAACATCCATTCCCACACCCCGGCCGGAAACATCGGTTACATTTACTGCTGTAGAAAATCCGGGTAAAAATACAAGATCAAGAATCTCTTTTTTCGTTAGGGGAGTATCACTTGCAACCAGGCCTTTTTCAATGGCTTTATCACGTATTTTATCCATGTCTATGCCCTTGCCATCATCTGAGATTTGAATGTGCACATTGGCTCCACTATAAAAAGCTTTAAGTTTTATGGTTCCTTTTACCGGCTTTCCTGCTTTTTCTCTGTCAGCAGCATTTTCAATTCCATGATCAATTGAATTCCGTAAAATATGCATCAATGGATCGGTAAGGCTTTCAATAATGGTTTTATCAAGTTCAGTTTCCGTTCCCTCTGTAATAAATGTTACATCTTTCTGTAACTCGTTAGATAAATCTCTGATCAGTCGCTGAAAACGTGTAATCATGTTTTCAATGGGGATGAGCACTACACTAAAGGCAATGTCGCGCAATTGTCGGGATAATTTTTGAACATTTTCAGAAATCATCATTAATTCCGGACTGCCATCATCTTCACTATATAAACTCAAACGGGCCTGCACGGTTACCAGCTCACTTACCAGGTTCATCAGTTGATCTAATTTCTCTGAAGCTACCCTGATGCTTGAAATAGCATGCTCTTTCTGTCGCATCGGTTTGTTCTCTTCAGGAACAGAATCACTGGTTTGGCTTTGATCATCGGTTTTTTGGGATAAACTGCCAATGAACTTTTTAAGCTTTGTAAGATCTGCGTTTTTTAAGGAGGTCTTTATCTCCTGAATCTTTTGATTAAAAGTATCATGTAAAAACAGATTATGGTCGGCAAGTTTTTCTATTTCGATCTTGCAATCATCTTCAACAAAAATAAACACATCGGAGATACCATGAACATCCTCTTTTGTAGCTAAAAACACTTCCCAGTATGTGTAACATTTTTCCGTTTCAATAATGTCAAGGGTAGGGGTTTTAGATACATGAGGTATGGAGAATATTTCTCCCAGCATCGACAACTCATCAATAAGATAAAGCGGGTTTGTACCGTTGTCAAATATCCTTGCATTTGGCTCGAAGTGAATAAAGTAGGTTTTAACTCCCTCTTCTGTGCTGGCATTGCTAACCATCTCTTCATTTTTTTCATTATTGCTGGTTAAGTTGCCGGTAGATAGCTCTTCTATTTTGATCAGTAGATGTTGCTGATTGCCGAGTAATTGATTGCTATCGTGGTTATCTTCATCCAGCAGTAATTTTAAATGGTCTACGGCAAGTAAGGTCAGGTCAAGCAATTCACGACTTACCTCCATTTCATTGTTCCTGACCAAATCGTATACTGTTTCCAGGTGATGGGTGAAATCGCTAACTTTTTCAAATCCAAACATAGATCCTCCCCCTTTCAGGGAATGCATGGCACGGAAGATCCGTTCAACCAGGGATTTGCTTTGCATGTCTGAATCCATTTCAAGCAATGCCTGCTCAATATCTTCGATATGCTCGTAGGCTTCTTCTATGAACTTTTTCTGAAATGTGTCCATTATCTTATAACTTTATTAATTGCAGCTAATAATTTGGCGGGTACAAAAGGCTTAATAATCCATCCGGTAGCTCCTGCTTCTTTTGCTTCCATCTTTTTGGCCGTTTGCGATTCGGTGGTAAGGAACAGAATGGGTACGCGTGTATATTGATCCATTTTTCTCACTTCTCTTATCAATTCAATGCCATCCATGTTGGGCATGTGAAGGTCAGTAATTATTAAATCTATGTGTGTGCCATCAAAAAATTTAAGGGCATCTTTGCCATCTATGCCGACCAGTACATTGTAACCCTCATTTTCAAGGGTAAAACGAACAACTTCCCTGATACTTTCACTATCATCTACAATTAGAATTGTTTTGGACATAATTGAAATGGATTAAATTTCTATGGGTTTATAATTTTTTTTAAATATTTTGGAAATAGCCGGTAAAACCTGCATGTTCCATAATAGCTTCTATTTCTCCAGTAACCTGCAGGTCAATTTTAATTTCTTTTTTTTGTTTTTTACCTGTTTTCAATACACTGTATAACAATTGAATGCCTGGCAGATCAATGGCATTTATATTTTTCAGATTAATGGATATAGATTCATTTTCATCAATTAATTTCTGGAAATTTTCCTTAAATTGTTCCGCGTTATTCAAAGAAATCTCTTCTGTTATAGTTACTGTAGCACTCTTTTTGCCACCTTTTTCTGCTTTTTTAACCGTAAATGCTTTATTTCCCATTTTTTTTTGATTTACTTAGAATAATTCAAGATCATTTTCATCTACTTCTCCAACATTTTCTTCATCAGTTGCTTTAGACTCTATATTTGTTTCTCCCGTCATCTGGTTATGAATATCATGCTCACTTTTCATGGTATAACGCTCTTTTAAATAATCGAGGTTTTTGCTGTTATCCATTTCACCTTTTTCATTCTCCGGTTGTAACTTAAAATTTATTTCACTTAATTGGTTTATTATCTGGGATATAGAAATCTCAAAAACATCATAATATTTGATACCTCCCAGGGCCCCATCAATTTTTTCATTCATCATAATGGCATGCTCAGAAATTGACAGAGAGGTTTTATCCATTTCAGTACTCATTTGAACGATACTATCATAAATATTTTCAATTTCAACAGATAATTCATTAATCTTCTGACTTTGAATAAAATTTTCATGCTCAATGATGAAGTTTTTATGCATGGAATTGCAATCCTCATGTTTGCAAAACAGTGTTTGGTATATGGCGGTGAGCAGTTCTTTTGTTTCGTTCTCTAATTGTATTAGCTGATCTATGGTGGTATCATCTTTTGGGAAGGTGTTTACAACCTTTGAAATTTCATTGTTAATTTCTACAGTTTTTTCGAAAATGCGTAATACAGCTTTAAAATCCTTCTGCAGGCTTTCCAACAATGAAATAATACCTTCATTTTCTACTATTTTATTGGCAATAATTATTTTTGATTCTTTTAAAAATTCCCCCAAAACTTTAATAAGATTGTCTTGATTTTCATGCTCGGGCATTTGGGTTAGCTTTTTGCATAAGTCTAATTTGGCATTCGTATGCGAACTGAATTCATTAAACTTGGCTGAAATAATATCTATCGCCTTTTGGTATTCTGAATTTGCATGTAATAATTGCGCGGCCTGCAAGCCTGCAACATCTCTGATACGAATAAAGGTTTTTACTTTATTATGAATATTTGCGCCATTCAGTTTATTATTCTCCAGAAGGCCAACCTCACTAATCAGATCGCGGTGCATGCTGCTGATGTGTTCAATCTTTTGCTTTATAATGTCCTGGTATTGCAGCTGTGTAACAATTTGTGCAGCACTTTCTGTTGTTTGTTTTGTTGTTGTATCAACTTCTGAAGTATACTGCATTACTTCCTCATGCTTTTCCTGAAACAATACTATACTGTTATAAACTTTATGAATACTTCTGGAAGTGTGTTTCTGGTCAGCTTCTGTATTTTTGCTTAAGGCTTGTTTTATTTTTGCCGATTTTTCCTGAAGGGATAAAATACCCTGTTCAAGCTTTAAGTGCTTGTATTTAAGATTTTTTATGAGATCGTGAACGATCTGAATCTGTGCTTTATTTTTATCAGAGTTTTCCATGATGTTTTTCATGGAAAAATTCGCTTCAATTAATTTAAAGGTAGAAAGATTTTGTTTATAGTTTTTAAGAGGGATTTGAAGGTTGCGCAAGCTCTCAGATAAACCCTGCA
>JBEPYD010000192.1:0-7565 GCA_041641575.1 Bacteroidales bacterium | reverse complement strand
GATTAACAGTACTTCTGCTTTTAACCGTATTTATCAGCCTTAATGTTTATACCAATCATGGAGAATCCATGGCAGTGCCTGATCTTACAGGTTTACAGCCTGATGAGGTTCGGTTAATCCTTAATTCAAAGAACCTGGAATTTGAAATTCAGGATTCTATTTATGAAAATTCTGTAGCTCCTGGTGCAGTGGTGAGTCAATATCCTTCTGCAGGCTTCAGAGTGAAGGAGAATCGTACTATTTTTCTAACCACCAACGCCACACAGCCTGAAATGGTTACCATGCCAAATGTAGTAGGACTTAGTTTAAGGCAGGCTACAGCAATTCTTGAAACCAACGGATTAAAAGTGGGTAAACTTACCTATGTGCCGGATATTGCCATAAATAATGTGCTTTACCAGAAAAAGAATGGTGTTGAAGTAAAATCAGGAGCTAAATTAAAAAAGAATTCAGATGTTGAACTGGTGCTGGGAAAAGGAATCAGCAATGAACGCACCCTTATGCCTGATTTGATAGGTTTAACCATGGAAGAGGCGCAGGAAAAAATTATCACATCTTCATTAAATCCAGGGGCTGTGGTTTACGATGAAACAATAGTTACAGAGGAAGATACGTTAAATGCAATAGTGTGGCAACAGAGCCCTAAGTTTAACAATGATTATCCGGTAAACCTGGGAACATCTGTTGATGTTTGGCTAACCCTGAATGAAGAACTGCTTCCTGTTGAGGCAGAAACTGAACAGGTTCCATAGCAAATGGTAATGCATTGTTAAAACAAACGCTTTTTATGAACTTTCATCGTACATTGCTTTTTATCGGATTTAGTTTATTTCTTACTACCCGTCTGTTCTCACAGGAGATTACCTATGGACTGCAAGGGGTGCCGGAACTGCAAAAAAGAAATGCAGCAATTCCGCTTAAGGCACTAAAGGCATTACCTCCGCAGGACACTGTTTCTTTACCTTTTTTCGATGACTTTTCCTTCACCAAAGTTTACCCCGCTGACAGCCTTTGGCGCGATTCATGGGCATATGTAAACAGTCATTTAGCAGTTTTACCGCCCTCCTTCAATGTAGCCACGCTCGATGCGGCTGATCGCAATGGGGAAATTTACAGTCATTTAGGTTCAAGACCACGTGTGGCTGATACCCTCACTTCTGCTCCGTTGGATTTAAATATGGCACCAGGTTCCAATATTTTTCTCAGTTTCCAGTATCAACCCGGCGGTTTTGGCGATGCTCCTGAGCCCCAGGATTCTCTTGTGCTCGAATTTTATGCGGCAACTATGGAGGAATGGGTTCATGTATGGTCTGTTCCTGGCACTCTTCAGCATCCTTTTCGCAGTGTAGTGCTTCCTGTCAATGATACAGCTTTCCTGAAAGAGGGATTTCGGTTTCGTTTCACCAATTATGTGAGTCTTACTGCCAGCAGTGATCCGGGCCGTAACAGCAATGCAGATTTCTGGCATCTTGATTATATCTATCTCAATAAAGACCGTTCGGCTGCAGATACAATTTTTAATGATGTATCCATTTTGTATCCGCCCAATTCTGCATTAGAGAAGTATACCAGCCTGCCTTACGATCATTATATAGCCTCATTTAACAAAGCCTGGACGGGTGTAATTGAATTGATAACTCGAAACAATGGCGATCAGCTTAGTAATGTAGTGCTGAATTTTAAAGTCGAAGATATTAATACAGGAACTTCCGGCACTTTTACGAGAGGATCAGAAAATATTTCTGCCTTTAGTATGGATACCATATTAAATCTTTATGAAGAACCATTAAATTCAAGTGAGGAAGATTCTGCAGAATTTGCTATTACTGCTACCCTGGGTACAGATGCCCTTGAATTCAAGAAAGTTAATGACCAGCTTACATTTTATCAGAACTTTTACGATTATTATGCCTATGACGATGGTACACCGGAAAATGGTTATGGAATAAGCGGACAGGGGGCTGAAGGGGCTTTTGGGGCCATGCAGTTTGAAACCTTTAAAAAAGACACACTTACCGGGGTGAAAATTCTTTTTAATCCAACACTCGATGACGAAAATAAAGCATTTTTTGGTATTGGTGTGTGGGCTGACAATGATGGGGTTCCGGGAGATTTAATTTACATGGAAAAAGGATTTCAGGTGAATAAAGGCGACAGCCTTTATGATTTTGCCACTTATAACCTTGATACTGCAATTGTACTTGATGGGGTATATTATATTGGTTGGCAACAGGTTACTAATACCTATATGAATTTTGGACTCGACTTGAATACACAAAACAATAGTAAATATTTGTTTTATAATTTTGATGGTGACTGGAATTTATCTACTGTTTCCGGCACTGTTATGATTCGTCCTATGTTTGGAAATCTTAGGTTCTCTACCGCAATTTCGGATGTTGAGCAATTTAAACAGGAGCTTAAGGTATATCCTAACCCGGCATCAGACAGAGTTACCATTTCATTACCAGGCAATACTTATCAGGCCGAAGTGTCGGTTTATAATACTTCCGGCCAGTTAATTCAGTCTCATATCTTGCAACAAACAGGCACTTTTGATATTCAGCAACTAAAAGAAGGAATATATTTGCTCAGAGTAGTGGCCGGCCAGGAAATTTTTACATCCAGATTGCTAATTGCCCGATAAAATTATGGAAGAAAACCAGGACAAAGAAGATGAATTATTCGAACATTACCGTTTCTCTGCTGATCCGGGGCAAAAAGTACTCCGCATCGACCGGTTTCTGAGTAATCGTATTGAAAATGCTTCGCGCACGAAAATACAGCAGGCAGCTGATGCCGGCAGCATCCGTGTAAACGAACAGCCCGTAAAAAGCAATTATAAAGTAAAGCCCGGCGACACCATTTCGGTGGTGTTAAGCCATCCCCCGCGCGAAATTGAGCTTATTCCACAAAATATTCCCATAAATATTATTTATGAAGATGAGCATTTAATTGTTATAGATAAGGAGCCGGGTATGGTTGTGCATCCCGGGCACGGAAATTATACCGGCACACTTGTAAATGCGCTGATGCATCATTTTAAGGATTTACCCTTGTTTAATTCTGGTGAATTGCGGCCCGGACTGGTGCACCGCATCGATAAAAATACCTCGGGTTTACTTGTGGTGGCCAAGAATGAGGCAGCCCTGAATAAACTTGCACTTCAGTTTTTTAACCGCACCATTAGCAGAAAGTACAATGCCCTGGTATGGGGCTATCCTGACCCGGAGGAAGGGACTATTACCGGTAATATTGGCAGAGGCCTTAAAGACAGAAAGATAATGTGTGTTTTTCCCGGGGGAGACATGGGGAAACATGCCATTACCCATTACCGTATGCTTGAAAATATGGGTTATGTAAGCCTGATGGAATGTAAACTCGAAACCGGCAGGACACATCAGATTCGGGTACATTTTAAATATATTAAGCATCCGGTTTTTAATGATATAGAGTATGGCGGAGACAAAATACTGCGAGGGACTACCTTCTCCAAATACAAGCAATTTGTTGAGAATTGTTTTAGCCTTATGCCCCGCCATGGCCTGCACGCCAAATCGCTTGGTTTTGAGCATCCGGCTACAGGAGAAGCCATGTTTTTTGAAACCGAATTGCCTGCAGATATGCAGGCTGTGATTGAGCGATGGCGTATTTATACCGCTTCCCGGTAAGTTGCGTGTAAACCACTTCCACAGAAAAATAGCTATCTTTGATTATCTAATCTGTTAAAATACATTTATGTATGGCCAGTGTTAAAAAAAACATCGCGCTTGTAGCCGGTGGAAATTCTTCAGAATGGGTGGTTTCTGTTAACAGTGCCCGGGAGGTGAAAAAGATGATTGATCCGGATAAGTTCAATTGTTACATAGTGTTTATCCGGAATGAAGAAGCATATGTGCAGATAAATGAAGATGAAAAAATTCCTTTACGACGTGCTGATTTCTCATTTTCCCGTGCAGGTGAAACTGTGCAGTTTGATTTTGCCTATATCATGATACATGGTACTCCCGGTGAAGATGGGATATTGCAGGGCTATTTTGAATTTACCGGTTTGCCTTATTCCGGATGTGGGGTGCTTTGTTCGGCACTCACTTTTGATAAAGAAGCCACCAAAGATATATTGCGAAATTATGATGTAATTATGGCCAGCGCTGTGTTGGCAAAAAAGCAAAAACCACCTACATCCAAAGAAATTGCTGGAGTAACGGGTCTGCCTTGTTTTGTCAAACCAAACAAGGGTGGCTCAAGTTTCGGGGTTACAAAAGTTAAAACTATAGAAACACTGGATGCAGCGCTTGAACTTGCCTTTACGGAAGATGAGGAAGTGTTAATAGAAGAATATATAGAAGGCATTGAGCTTACGTGTGGTTTGTTTAAAACAGAAGATGAAACATTAGTATTTCCTGTTACTGAAATTGTGAGCAAAAATGAATTCTTCGATTATGAAGCCAAGTACACCACGGGCATGGCTGATGAAATCACTCCCGCACGCGTGCCCGCCGATGTTACAAAACTTTGCCAGGATACCGCTTCACGGATCTATGATATTTTAGATTGCCGTGGTATTGTAAGGGTAGATTTTATCTATAAGGAAAGAAAAATGTATTTTCTTGAGGTAAATACCGTGCCCGGTATGAGTGCTAACAGCATAGTGCCACAGCAGATTCGTGCTATGGGATTAACGGAGCGCGAAGTGCTCACAAAAGTAATTGAAAGCGCTCTGCCTGCTTAAAATATTAGCAGAGCGCCTTAGGTACCTTGTTTTAAACCTCCAGCTTAGCTGGATTTACTTCTTTCCTGTAAGAATCAATAGGGGCGCACGTGCAAATCAGATTGCGGTCACCATATGCATCATTGATACGTCCTACAGCCGGCCATAATTTTATTTCCATATTCCAGGGCATGGGGTAAGCTGCTTTTTTCCGCTTGTAAGGATGACTCCAATCATCTGAAGTTGTTGCCTCGGCCGTATGAGGGGCATTTTTCAATACATTATCATCCTTGTCCACAGTACCTGATTTTACCTCTTCAATTTCCTGGTGGATTGACTTCATGGCTTCAATAAACCTGTCAAGTTCCTGTAATGATTCACTCTCAGTAGGTTCAACCATAAGTGTTCCATGCACGGGAAATGAGAGTGTGGGTGCATGAAAACCATAATCCATCAGACGTTTGGCTATGTCTGCTTCAGTTATGCCTGCCTCCTTAAATGGTCGGCAATCAAGAATCATTTCGTGGGCCACAAATCCTGCTTTGCCCTTGTACAATATTTTGTAATGATCTTTGAGTGCATTGGCCAGGTAGTTCGCATTCAGGATAGCAACGCGGGTGGAATCTGTAAGACCTTGTTCTCCCAGCAAACGACAATATGCGTAGGAAATCACCAGTATACTGGAGCTGCCCCACGGAGCGCCGGCTACGGAGCCAATGCCATTTTTCCCGCCTGTGGCAATCACAGGATGGGTAGGCAAAAACTCAACAAGGTGTTCTGCCACACATACAGGGCCTACTCCAGGTCCGCCGCCTCCGTGAGGAATAGCAAATGTTTTATGAAGGTTGAGGTGGCAAACATCAGCACCAATTATTCCCGGATTGGTGAGGCCGACCTGGGCATTCATATTGGCACCGTCCATGTATACCTGGCCGCCATGCTTATGTATTGTCTCAATAAGAATTTTTACATCAGGTTCAAATACCCCATGCGTGGAAGGATATGTAATCATAAAGGCAGCAAGGTTTTTGCTGTTTTCCTCGGCTTTCTTCTCAAGGTCTTTCACATCAATGTTGCCATATTCATCACAGTTTACCACCACTACCTCCATACCGGCCATTACGCCACTTGCAGGATTGGTACCGTGGGCAGAGGATGGAATAAGAACGATATTCCGGTGACCTTCGCCGCGGGAAAGATGGTATTCACGTATCATCAGCAAACCGGTATACTCACCCGCTGCACCGGAGTTTGGCTGAAAGGTGATGCCGGCAAATCCGGTGATTTCTACAAGGTATTTCCCAAGCTCATGAAACAATTGCTGGTATCCCTCAGTTTGTTCAATGGGTGCAAATGGATGGATGGAGTTAAACTCAGGCCAGCTCAGTGGAATAAGCTCTGTGGCCGCATTCAGCTTCATGGTGCAGGAACCAAGTGATATCATGGAATGGGTAAGCGAGAAGTCCTTCCGCTCAAGTCGCTTTATGTAGCGCATCATTTCTGTTTCAGAGTGATAGCTGTTAAAAACGTCTTGCTTAAGAAATGCTGTTTTTCTATTCAACTTATCAGAAAACCAGGTTTTTGCGGGCACTTTTTCCACGCGGTTAAATTTATTGCCTGAAGCAATAGCAAAAACTTCCAGCACCTGGTTTATATCCTTCAACCGGGTGGTTTGGTCAATGCTAATCTGCACGGTAACTTCAGAGGGATAAAAGAAATTCATTTCCCGCTCGAGCGCCAAAATCTTAATGTCGTGCGCTGAAATTCCTTTTGGAAGTTCTATTTTCAGCGTGTCAAAAAATGACTTATTAACAATTTTATAATTATATTCTGCTATTCTTTTGGCCAAAATTCCCGCTTTTGCATGAATGTCAGCTGCAATTTTGTGCAAGCCGTCAGGTCCGTGGTAAACAGCATATAAACTAGCCATAGAGGCCAGGAGTGCCTGGGCTGTGCAAATATTTGAAGTAGCACGTTCTCTTTTAATGTGTTGTTCGCGAGTTTGCAATGCCATTCGCAGGGCCGGATTTCCCTGCGCGTCTACAGAAACGCCGATGATACGGCCGGGAATATTCCGTTTGTATTTTTCACGTGTGGCAAAATAAGCAGCATGCGGACCTCCAAAGCCCATGGGGATTCCAAACCGTTGCGTGGAACCCACCACTACATCCGCACCCCATTCGCCCGGAGGGGTTAACAACATTAAGGACATCAGATCGGCAGCTACACAAACCTGTGTTTCAGTGTCGCTCAGAGATTTTACGAATGGTTCATAATCAGGGAGATCTCCGTCTGCAGCCGGGTATTGAAGGAGGATGCCAAAATAATCATTATCCGGAGTTACATCTTTGTAATTACCGGTTATAACTTCTATGTTTAGGGGAACGGCCCTGGTTTTGACCACATTTAGTGTTTGCGGGAAAATATTTTCATCGATAAAAAATTTATTTGCGCCACTTTTTGCCATTTTTCTTGACCGGCTGTTAAAGCACATAATCATGGCCTCGGCGGCTGCGGTTGATTCATCAAGCAAGGAGGCGTTGGCAACTTCCATACCGGTTAGCTCAATTACCATGGTCTGGAAATTCAGCAGGGCTTCCAGCCGGCCCTGCGATATTTCCGCCTGGTATGGGGTGTAGGAGGTGTACCAGCTGGGGTTTTCAAATACATTTCGCAATATCACTGTGGGCAGCATGGTATCATAGTATCCCTGGCCTATGTAAGATTTAAAAACCTTGTTTTTTGTGGCAATTTTCCAGATATGTTTCAGGTAGTCGTGCTCTGTCATGCCCTCCGGTAGATTCATTTTTTCTTTTATCCGGATAGATTCAGGAATGGTTTTATTGATCAGATC
>JBEPYD010000191.1:0-7615 GCA_041641575.1 Bacteroidales bacterium | reverse complement strand
CTGTGCCAATTCATCAATAATAGGTGAGGTGATACGGCAAGGTGCACACCAGTCAGCATAAAAGTCAATTAAACTGGGTTTTTCTCCTTTATAAACCCAGGTCTCAGGATTTTTCTCATAATCCATAATGTTAGCCAGAAACTCTGCTTTGGTCAATTTTGCTACTTCACCATTCTCAGAAACAGCAACAACTTGCTCCTTTTCAGGCTGCATTTCTTCCATCGCTGTGATATTATCATTTTGTTGTGCTGAATTACAGCCAACGGAAAGCATAAGTGAAGAAAAAAGTACCAATAAAAAATTTGTATTCATCATAGTAATATAAGTTAAAGATTAATTAATTCTGATATAATGGAACATGTGCACGAATAACTTGCAGCAATTGAGGTGCCGGGATTACGCCACTGCTGTTCCAGATAACTTGGCCCTTGTGAAAGAGCATCAATGTTGGAACACTTTGAATTTGAAATTGTTTTGCTGCCTGAGGGTTCCCGTCAATATCTATTTTTATTACACGTAAAGCATCTCCCATTTGATCCTTAACCTGCTTGAGAATGGGCGCCATAGCTTTACAGGGCCCACACCATTGTGCAGAAAAATCAGCAAGCACAGGTACGTCGGATTGTATAATTGTATTAAAATTCATACTGAAAATTTTGTGTAAATATAATCATTTTCTTACAACATATATGCCATTGTACATATTTAGATATTTGCATACGTTGTAATCATGTAAAAGTTAGTATTTCTGACAAATTTTCATGCTTTCTTTGTTTAATGGCAGAGATTATAAGTATTTTTTAAAGAATAAGCCAATACATATCAAAGTAATTGATAATTTTGCGTGTTATTTAATGTTGAATCTTAAGTTTGATCATATATTATGTCAGCGCCTACACATAAGAAGCAGTTGGAGACGGATGCCTCAAAAGAAAAACCCCGGAATTTTATTCACGGTTTAATCGATAAGGATTTAGAAGATAAAATTTATGATCAGGTGTTCACACGCTTTCCGCCCGAACCCAATGGTTACCTGCACATTGGCCATGCAAAAGCGATTTGTCTAAATTTTGGTTTAGCAGAAACCTACAGCGGAAAATGCAATTTACGTTTTGATGATACAAACCCATCAAAAGAAAATCTTGAATATGTAGATTCCATAAAAGAGGATGTAAAATGGCTTGGCTTTGACTGGTATGAGGAACCAAAATATGCCTCTGACTATTTTGAACAGCTATATGAATGGGCAGAATTATTGATTAAAAAAGGTAAGGCATATGTATGTGAACTTACCCCTGAACAAATTGCTGAGCAAAAGGGAACTCCAACCACACCAGGGAAAGAAAGCCCTTACCGGAACCGCTCCGTGGAGGAGAATCTTGACCTTTTCCGCCGGATGAGAAATGGGGAATTTCCTGAAGGCTCAAAATTGCTTCGGGCAAAAATTGATATGGCTTCGCCTAACATGCACATGCGCGACCCGCTGATGTACAGAATAAAATATGCCCACCATCACCGCACAGCCGATAGCTGGTGCATTTATCCCATGTATGACTTTGCCCATGGACAAAGCGATTATATTGAAGGGATCACCCATAGCATTTGCACCCTTGAATTTGAAGTGCACCGACCGCTATACGACTGGTTTCTGGAGCATATAAAAAGTTCAACTTATAAACCCCGGCAGATAGAGTTTGCCCGTCTTAATCTCACCTATACAGTAATGAGTAAGCGCAAGCTTTTACAGCTGGTAGAAGAAAAAGTGGTTGCCGGATGGGATGATCCACGTATGCCAACCATATCAGGATTGCGCCGCAGAGGTTACACCCCGGCAAGTCTCCGGAACTTCTCAGAAAAAGTAGGCATAGCCAAACGTGATAATCTTATTGATGTAGCTTTACTTGAGCACAGCGTACGCGAAGATTTGAATAAAAGTGCTTTCAGAATTCTGGCTGTTTTAAATCCGTTGAAAGTTACCATCAGAAACTATCCTGAAGGCCAAACGGAGGAAATGGACGCCGTAAATAACCCTGAAGATGAGGGTATGGGAACAAGGAAAATTCCTTTCTCAAAAGAAATTTACATTGAAAAGGATGATTTTATGGAGGATCCACCAAAAAAGTTCTTCCGCCTGGGCCCCGGAAAAGAAGTCCGGTTGCGGTACGCTTATTTTATTACATGTGAAGAGGTTATAAAAGACAGCGAGGGAAATATTGCAGAGCTCATCTGCACATATGACCCAGCCAGCCGCGGTGGTAATTCACCTGATGGACGCAAAGTAAAAGGCACCATACATTGGGTGTCGGCAAACCATGCTGTGGAAACTGAGATAAGAATGTATGACCGCCTTTTCCTTAAAGAAGAACCAGATGATGTGGAAGAAGGCAAAACCTTTAAAGATTATTTAAACCCTGAATCGCTTAAAATTGTAAGTGGCCTGTTAGAACCATATGCCAAAAATGCCATGCCAATGCAACATTTTCAATTTGAAAGAACGGGTTATTTTTGTGCCGATAAGGAGACAACAAAAGACAAACCTGTTTTTAACCGCACTGTTCCTTTGCGTGATTCATGGGCGAAAATTAAAAATAAGTCATAATTAGGAGCAAAAAATATCTGCATATATTCCGGCATTTTTCAAATACTGGCTGATGCTTTCATTTTTTTTTCTACTTTTAGGATTAAAACAAACAAGAGATTTTCCTGATGGTTAAAAAAATGATCGTTGCTTTCCTGCTGCTTATGCCTTTGGGTATTCACGCGCAGTTTGTTTATGAAACTGAAAACCTTTATGCAGATGGTACTGATTTTATTATTTCTGAAGAATATGAAGAAGCCATCCCCCTGTTTCAGGAACTTGTAACGCGTGGATTTGACAACGCCAACCTGTGGTATAAACTCGGCCGGTGCTATTTAAACCTTCCCGGAAGCGAAGAAAAAGGAAGATATTTCCTCTTAAAAGCAGTGGAAAACACTGATCCGGCCTATATAGATTCTATCACCGAAACTTCAGCACCCCCTATCGCCTCCTATTACCTGGCTATTGCTCACCGGAAAACCGGCAAACCTGAAACATCGATTTCGCTCTTTAAATCACTTCTAAATGACCCTGCTTTTAACGCACAGGGTACTCTCGAGGCTATAAACAGGGAAATTGAAATAAGTGAAAATGCGTTTAAAATGATAAATAATCCCATTGACGTTACTTTTACAGCACAAGGAAATTCATTGAATGATGCCAGGGATAATTACCATGCCGTGCTTACAGAAAACGGCCGCGAGATTTACTACATGTATACCCATCCTTTTTATGACGGGATTTATCATGCTTCCAAAAAGGACGGAGAATGGAAAAATCCGGATAACTTAACAGTAAAATTAGGGAGTGACGGTGAGTTCTTTGTTACAGGAATCTCATCAGACGGATCTCAATTGCTGATGAGAACCTATGAAATATTTGAAGGGGGAGATATCTATATAGCAGAAAAAGATGATAAGGGCGAATGGCAGCGAAAAAAAAAACTTGAGAAACCCATCAATTCTCCTTACAATGAAGAATATGCTACTTTTAGTCCCGATGGTAAAAAATTATACTTTACCAGTAACCGGCCCGGGGGTTATGGGGGTACTGACATTTATATCACTTCCCGGTTAGAAAATGGCAAATGGTCAGCTCCTGAAAACCTCGGCGCAAATATTAACTCCCCATATAATGAGGCATCTCCCTTTCTTACACCGGACAACAGTCGCTTATTTTTCAGTTCGGAAGGACATAACTCAATGGGTGGATATGATATTTTTTATACTGATATTAAAACTGAAAATAATTATAGTAAACCTGTAAATATCGGGTACCCGCTCAACACTGCCGGCGATGATGTTTTCTACTTTCCGCTAAGAAACGGAACTGTAGGTTATATCTCTGGCGTGCGCCCGGAGGGTTTGGGAGGACTGGATATTTATTTTGTTGAAATCAATCTTCCGGAAATCTTGCCTGAAATGATTATAAGGGGATATGTAAGGATAAAAGATGACGTAAATATTGATACCCTGAATATTGCTGTATCTTTAATTGACAGAAAAACAGGGGAAAAAGTGGCAGAATCAGAGGTTTCTGATGAAAAATCCTATTCCTTTAACGTGCCTGAAGGAAATTATGCAATAAAAATTGAAGGTGAAAATATAAAACCAGCCTCATACAATATAGATTCGGCAAATATAGAAAATCAGGAAGCTTTACTTGATGATATGATCCTGGAATTAATTGAACCTAAAAAAGTTCATCAAAAGCAGCAATTGCCCGGTTACATTCTCTTCGGGTTTGATCAGCAAATGTTTAAAGAGCAGTTTGCCTCACCTTTAAATCAGCTTGCCCTGCATTTATCTGCAGATACTACAATCCATTTAACACTCATCGGCAGAGCAGATAATTTTGGAGATTCTATTTACAATGAATACCTTTCAGAACAACGTGCAGCTACAGTAAAACAACACCTTGTAAATAAAGGGGTTAGTGCCCATAGAATAAATATTGAGGCCCTGGGAGAATCATCTCCGCTTGCGAAAAATAAATATGACAACGGAAAAGATGCACCGGAAGGAAGAATATGGAATCGCTCCGTTGAAATAAGAGTAAAAAAAGGAGAGAACAGCCCATTTATCCTGAAAAAGAAAATTACCCCTGAGGAAATAAAAATTAAGTGATATATTTTTATCATTTAAACAATTACCCCTGTTCAGTCCTTAATATATAGAGAAAACATTAAAACCTGCTGATAATGAAATATCCCGTTCACGCAATAAACAAAGATGTTTTTATTTAATTTTGTTTCAAACAACAGATAAAATTCATAAATTTGTTGGAATAACGGGATAAACTTAAAAAGCCTGTTCTTTTTTTAAAGGTATTATTTATAAATTGATACAGAGTAATTGTAAGCGTTAATCTTGCCCTTGAGGGTGGGTTTAGCAGCAAATTAATAAAATAAAAGAAATGGCAAAATACTTTACTTTCTTGTTTTTTATGGTTTTTCTGGGGCTTTCAGGATATAGCCAAAGACCAAGCGCTGCCCTCAAAGATGTTTACGCAGATGCAGAATTTTTCCTTATGGAAGAATTTTACGAGGATGCGCTGGCCGAATACCGAAAGATTTATAACCGTGGATACAGTGAAAATGCCAATATCAATTATAAGATTGGTGTTTGCATGATTAACATTCCCGGTATGAAAGACGATGCTGTAGGTTATCTGGAATATGCAACAACCAACACCACCGATAATTATATTGAAAACCGCTTAAGCCAGGAACAAGCTCCACAAGACGCATGGTTGTATCTTGGCAATGCCTATCGAATTAACGACAATCTTGATGATGCTGCACGTGCTTATACTAAATACCTTTCAATGTTGGACGAATCAAAAGAAGAAATGCTTGTTGATTATACAAACAAGCAGCTTGAAAGTGTTGAAATTGCACGAGAAATGGAAGCCAACCCGGTAAATGTTGAGTTTATCAATCTTGGCCCGGAGATAAATAATTCTGCAGCAAACTACAACCCGGTAATTTCACCAGATGGGAAAAAACTTTTCTACATGACGGAGCTCAAGTTTTATCATGCCATATACCAGTCCGAAAATATTAACGGTGAATGGCAGTCTCCATACAATCTCACACCAGATTTACGCTCCGATGGCGATTTATTTACAAATTTTATCTCCTATAATGGAGAAAGTTTGCTGCTAAACCGCGAAACCAACTTCAATAGCAATATCTTTATCTCTCAAAAAGAGGGTGATGCATGGGGAATACCCAAAGAAATAGGAAACAAAATAAATACTAAATTTTGGGAATCGCACGCTTCTTTATCTCCGGATGGAAACATTTTGTTTTTTGCCACAAATAACAATGATGGGCATGGAGGGACTGATATTTATATTTCAAACAGGCAGTCAAATGGCAATTGGAGTGAGCCAGTAAACCTTGGCAAAACCATCAACACCCCCTTAAATGAAGACCGTCCCATGATTGCTGCAGATGGCAAAAAATTGTTTTTCAGCTCGCAGGGGCACCGCTCAATGGGCGGGTATGATCTTTACTATAGCATCATGCAACCCGATGGATCATGGACAAAGCCGGTGAATTTAGGCTATCCAATCAGCACCACTGATGATGACCTGTATTTTTACCCGGAATCTAATAGTACAGATGGGTACGTTTCCCGTATCATTGAGGATGCTGAAAATTATGGCAATCTGGATATTTATAAAGTACAATACATCACTGAAGATGATGTAATGATAATAACAGAAGAAGTTGTGGAAGAAACGCCTGTAGAAACATCAGAACCAGAAGTAACAATAGCTGAAGAAGCTACAGAAGAGGAAACCGTGGAAGAACAGGTTCCACCTCCGCCAGCTCCAGCTCCTGAAGAAGAAAAAGCACCACCAAAGAAACCAGATGCTGCAAAAGTTAAAGCTACAGTAGAAACTGTTTATTTTGGTTTTGATAAGGTAAGTCTTACTCCGGAATCAAAAGATAAAGTGGATGATCTTGCCCGTGCCATGAAAGAATCGGGTAAAATAAAGGTTGAAATTATCGGACATACAGACAGCAAAGGACCTGAAAGCTACAACATGGCACTTTCTGAATCACGTGCCAAATCAGTGGCTGATTACCTTATCTCGATGGGAGTTGATGCAAATAACATTAACTATTCCGGTAAGGGAGAGACACAACCCATTGCCGATGAAACAAACCCCGATGGATCTGATAATCCTGAAGCCCGAAGGTACAACCGCCGGGTAGAATACCGGGTAACACAGGGTGATGATATGATAAAGGTGAAAGAACCGGATGTTCCGGACGATTTTGAAAAATAAAATCAAACAAAGCCTCCTTTTCAATGGAGGCTTTTTTAATTACCTAAATTTCGTAAGTGAAGCTGTAGCAAAAACCAAAATTTGCATCAGTACAGGTAAACGCTGTCAAGAGCATCATAACATCCATAATCTTAGTTAAAATAAGAAGTCCTCAGTTAGTTTTGTCGGTTATAGTATGGCGTTTGGCTCTGCAACAGGGTACATTTGCGCATTTTACGGAATTTTGCGCAGGTTAGATAATTTATTCCTGGTGATAAAGCCAACAATTAGATTTTTATTGTAAATTGCACTTATGTAAACAGGTGAAAACCGTTCAAAAGAGCATTAAATAATGAGAATTTTTATAGCTATCCTACTGCTTTTCAGTATTTTGATTTCAGACAGTCTGGCGCAAAGTAAAAAGGTAAGAGAAAAGTACTTTGAGGATGCCGAGTATTTTTTTAAGCGGGAAGAATACCAGGAAGCTCTTTATCAATACAAAAGAGCCATGGGCACTGATAGTTCAAATGCCCTGCTAAACTACAAAATTGGCGAAACTTATTTGCAAATTCCGGGTCAGGAAACCAAGGCCATTCCATATCTGGAACTGGCGTCAGAGAATGTTGCCTTTGATGTAAAGTTCAATGATTTTGAGGAACAAACGGCACCGCTGCATACACTTTTCTACCTTGGAAATGCATACAGGCTGGCCAATGAACCACAGAAAGCCTTGGAAGTATATGCTCTGTTTACCGA
>JBEPYD010000190.1:0-7656 GCA_041641575.1 Bacteroidales bacterium | reverse complement strand
AATCTGAACAAGATATAATACCTGTCTATTTTGATCCGGATAAAATGGAAAAAATTTTTAATAACCTCCTGTCTAATGCATATAAGTTTACCCAAAATAATGGGACAATAACGGTTACACTTAGCCTAAGCGAAAATAAGAAGGTTTTAATACAGGTGAAAGACAATGGAATAGGCATTCCTGCTGAACGGATTAAAAAAATATTTGAACGTTTTTACCAGGTGGATGGATCAAACACACGTGAAAATGAAGGTACAGGCATTGGTCTGGCACTTACAAAAGAACTGGTAGAACTTCACAAGGGGACTATTTCTGTTAGTAGTACAGAAAAGTTGGGAACCGCTTTTCTTATTGCACTTCCTCTTGATTTTGAAGAAATAGAAAAAGCAAATAAATTAGATACCACCCAAGATGTGATGTTGTCTGATTCACAGCAATTGGACTTACACCATAAACAAAATGGAGAATTGAAAAGCCCGGGAATTCCTGCAGTAGAAAAAACCAGGAATCCTGAATTGGTGCTGGTAGTTGAAGACAATGATGATGTAAGGGCTTATATACTGGAAAATCTGGTGGAACACTATAATGTAATTGAAGCCCGTAATGGAGAAGAAGGCGTGGCAATGGCCAGGCAGGAAATGCCCGATTTGGTTATCTCGGATATAATGATGCCGATAATGGATGGCTACCAGCTGTGCCAGGCTATGAGACAGGATGAAAAAACAAGCCATATTCCCATAATTATGCTAACTGCAAAGGCTGGTCTTGACGATAAAATTAATGGTCTGGAAACCGGTATTGATTCCTATCTTACCAAACCCTTCAGTGCAAGAGAACTGAGAGCAACTATAAAAAACCTCATCCTTCAGCGGCAACAACTCCGCCAGCGCTTCAGCAATGCCACCGTAATCCGGCCTTCTGAGGTTTCTGCAGTTTCTACAGACCAGGAATTTCTGAACAAAATTATAAATATTATTGAAACAAATTTTGAAGATGAACAATTCTCAGTGGAAATTCTTGCCAACCATGTTAGCATGAGTGTTTCCCAACTCAACCGCAAACTCAAGGCCCTGGTTGATCAGCCACCCGGGCAGTTGATTCGTTCATTTCGTCTGCAACGTGCCGCTGATCTGCTTGCCCAAAGAGCCGGATCAGTATCTGAAATTTGTTACAAGGTAGGCTTTAATGATAATGCCTATTTTTCACGCGCATTCAAAAAGCAATTTAGTTGCAGCCCCAGCGATTATAGCAACCAAACGGCTTAAAATCTCTTCCTGCCGATTCATATTCTCAGTTAAAAAATGTACTTATTTTTAGGTTTAGCAATAACCTTTCATGCTTATTTGCTGCATAAACAGTGCATTTGACAGAAAAGTCCAACATCTTGCAAGGAATGTCCTATACCTCATCCTTACTCCTGATATACTTTTACATCAGTTCTTTTATTGAATTCAGGAGTAAACCGAAAATCCTTTAAAAAGAGTAGGTTTTAATTAAAAGGTTCTATTGATGATCACGCTTTGTAAAGCTGAAATCTAATTATAAACAAAACAACATCTTATCTAATCAAATACAAACTGAACGAACAACTAAATTAAACTAATTATGAAAACATTAAAGAAAACAACAAAAACAAGTATCATTTCTTTTTCCCTGGTAATGATGCTTTTCGGGTCTGCAAATTTAAGTGCCCAAACTGAAATTCAAGAAAAAATATCTGTAGAAGCTTACCAGGCAGAAACATTATTTGCCTTTGCAGATTTTAAAAGTGCTGAAAAAAGTACACAATACATTTTTCACAACCCACTGAAAAATGAAAAATTCGAAAAATCTTTCGCTACATCAAATGAATTGAATATTGAAATAACTACATACAAGCTGATGGAAGTTATGGAAGTGGCCTTAGAAGAAGATATGATGGTCCAGGAATGGATGATGACGAACTTTTCTGTTTCTGCCCAAACAATAGCATGTCAACCAATATCTGCTGAGCCGGTGCTTGAGGTTGAAGACTGGATGGTATCAGATTCAGCATGGACCATTGAATAAGATTGTGATTGCTAAATAAAATAGTGCATGAACCCTTCCATTCCCATCACCTTTAGAAAATTTCCGGCACTGGCTCAAAACAGTCTGCTCCGGTACCTTTCCTTCTCCGCACTATATCTTGCCCAGGGCATCCCGGAAGGAATATTATGGTTTGGTCTGCCTACCTGGATGGCCATGAATGGAAAAACTCCTGCTGAGATAGGTAGTTTTGTTGGCATACTTGCGCTGCCATGGAGCTTCAAAATCCTGGCGGCACCCATCATCGACCGGTATACCTATCCTAAAATGGGAAGAAGAAGACCCTGGATTTTGGTTGGTCAATTCGGATTGGCCACCAGTTTTCTGTCTATGGCATTTATTAGTGACCCACTTAACAATATGAAAATGCTTATGTTATTGGGCTTTTTTGTCGGCTTCTTTGCCGTTATACAAGATATTGCAGTTGACGGAATGGCCATTGATATTTTACCCGTTGACCAGCAGGCAAGGGCAAACGGGCTGATGTGGGGTTCTAAAACGGTTGGTATCTCATCTTCTGTAGCATTAGGCATCTACATTATCAACCAGTATGGATTCTTTTATGCCATCACCTTGTTCGCGTTTTTGGTATTCATTATCATGCTGATACCTTTACTGATTAAGGAAAGGCCTGGTGATAAGAGGCTGCCCTGGAGCAAAATTGTTAAAATATCTCAAAAAACCAGTGAAATAAAAGTAGAAAGCTTAAAAACATTATTTCAAAGCCTGTTTCGGGTTTTTATTTTACCAGTGAGCCTGCTAATGGGCGTGGCAGCATTCAGCTTCTCTGTAGGAAAAGGTTTGATGGATACCATGTTTCCGGTATTTGCAGTACAACATCTTGGATGGACTGATACAACCTACTCCCGGATATTTTCAGTTGTTAATCTTATATCAGGTATATTGGGAATGTTTGTTGCCGGTGCGCTGATTGATTTTTTTGGAAAAATCAGAATGATAAGAATATACCTGCTACTGCTTATTTCTGTGATATTGCTGGCCGCTTTGGCTAAACCTTTCTGGGACTATCCCGTGGTTATCAAATCATTTATTGCAATCTTTTATACCCTCACAACATTTACCCAAATAGCCATATTTGCAGCAGCCATGAATTTGTGCTGGAAGCGAATTTCTGCCACACAATTCACCTTATATATGGCCATCTCAAACCTGGGGCTGGCAGCAGGTGCCTGGTTACTGGGGCCACTTTCTAAGGTATTAAGTTGGGAATTTATGTTGGCATCAGTGATAATCTTCCCCTTTCTGATGCTCGTACTTACCCCTTTTATTCGTTTTAAGAACCACGCCAAATTGGTTAATCTATTGGATTACAACTACCAAAAGCCTGTTGATAAAATTACTTTAAAAGATACCGGATAAAATATGCAAACTAAAAAACAAATGAAATTTTCAAAAACAGATTTATTCTATCATTATGTCGATTAGCGAATCAAGCCCTTCAAAAAACAAAATCCGTCTTTTCACAACCAATCTCCCTGGTACGCCGGTGCCTAAAAAAGACCGTATCAGTTACCTTGATATTTTACGTGGCATAGCCATATTATTCATTTTTGTAGCCAACATCCGGTACCTTTCCGGGGAGTATTTTATAAGTGAGTTAAAAAAAACAACCTTTGCAACCACTTCCCTTGATAATATGCTGGAAATACTTGCATTTATGTTGGTGGATGGGAAATTTTACTCCCTATTTTCTATCCTTTTCGGGATAGGCTTTGCCGTTCAATATCATCGTATGGGCCAAAATGATGACGTATTTATTCCTTTTTTCAGAAGAAGAATGCTGGGCTTGCTCCTTATTGGCAGCGTGCATTTGTTCCTGATATGGCTGGGTGATATTCTCACTTTATATGCCCTTATCGGATTTCTACTCATCTGGTTTCGAAAGTTTTCTGATAAACGACTGTTACTATGGTCAGGCATACTATTGTTGATGCCTGTAGTACATTTTGCCATCATGTATCTGACGGATACCTTCTACCCTAAATATTTATTTGCCTTGCACGATCAGTTATCCTCAAGGGCCATGATGAATGGCTCTGGCGCAGATAGTATTTTTAGTGATGGTGGGTATTTTTCCATTACAAGTCTGACAAAGCTATTAGAGATAAACCTTATAATGCCATTATTACGTTTGGGAAATATCCTTATGGAGGGAAGAATTTTTAAGGTGCTGGCACTTTTCCTGCTGGGCATTTATGGCGGCAGGCAGATACTGCAGCATAATATTCTTTCCAATGGTATATTGCTCAAAAAGATCCTTACCTGGGGCTTGTTTATTGGTTTGCCGATGAACCTGCTTCGAACATGGGTGGAATATAGCTACCTGGATGGCATATTCTGGGAATTTGCTGCTTATTTGCTTAACGCTCTTGCCCTGGCACCTCTGGCTGTGGCATATTGTGCACTGATAGCACTAATAGTAACCCGCCGGCCAGCATGGCTTAACTGGTTCTCTCCGGTAGGCCGCACCGCACTATCCAATTATTTGTTTCAATCCCTGATAAGTATTTATGCTTTTTATGGTGTGGGACTGGGATATGGACTCAGCTTTGGCTACACAATCGCAGTACTATTCGCGCTATTTATCTTTAGCTGGCAAATCATATTCAGCACCCTTTGGCTCAGAACTTTTCGTTTTGGTCCTGTGGAATGGATATGGCGGCAGCTTACCTATGGTAAAATGATAAAATTGCGGAAACAGGTTCCCGAAGCAATCATAAAAACTGCATAATGATAAAAATAACCCACACATAAATCAACCAAAGAATAAACAATGAAAAAGACATTTTTGAAAATAATGCTGCTCATAAGCATCGTGCTTTCTGTGCAGGGTTTCCAAATTATTTATAGTCAAAATTATCAACGCATACCCTTAATCGGATCGCAGGCTCCACAATTTACTGCACCTACCACCATGGGCATGCTTTCTTTCCCGGGTGACTTTGGTAATGCATGGAAAATTCTTTTCTCCCATCCGCGCGATTTTACGCCTGTTTGTTCCTCTGAAATTCTTGAACTTGCCAATAAGCAGGATGAATTTAAAAAGATGGGCGCACAGATTGTAATTCTATCAGTAGATAAAATGGCCTCACATAAAAGCTGGAAAGCAGACCTGGAATCAGTTTCTTATAAAGGTCGGGAGCCATTACAAATTTATTTTCCATTGGTTGTTGATAGCTCATCGGCCATCTCAAGAAGTTATGGCATGATGGATGCAAATTCAGAAGGAACACAAAGTGTAAGGGGCGTGTTTTTTATTGATCCTGAAAATGAAATCCGGGCATTTCAATTCTATCCTAATGAAGTAGGACGCAATACAGATGAAATATTGAGAATTCTAAAAGCATTACAAACCCAGCAAAACCATCAAAATATTGTAATACCGGCTAACTGGCAACCCGGAGACGATGTAATGATCCCCTTCCTTTCTGAAGAAGATAAGAAAGAATTGCAAAAACCGGAACCGTCTGTGCATTACATAAACTGGTACATGATTTTCCGAAAACTTAAATAATCAAAAATAAGACTGAGATAATGCATATCTATAAAACTTTAACCTCGCTTCTATTTGTTCTATGTCTGTCAATAAATGTATTAACAGGTCAGCAAAACCAGGCGCAAATCAATGGCTACACTTTAAATCCCGAAGGAAATCCTGCCTTATATTCCACTGTTGTTTTGCTTAACCCGGATACCGTTCAGATAAAAGGTGTACTTAGCGGAGAAGATGGATCATTTATGCTTGAAAATATTACTCCCGGAAGCTATTTTGTGCAGGTAAGGAGCGTGGAATTTCAAACATATACCAGCAATCTTATCAATATTAAACAGGGCGACAAAATTACACTCGATACCATTCAATTAGCCACTGCTATAAATCAGCTTGACGAAATTGTTGTAAAAGCAGATAAAAGTTTGATCGAGATACATCCTGACAAGATGGTTTACAATGTTTCAGCAAGTGCCAATGCATCAGGGAGCAGTGGCCTTGAATTGCTTGAAAAAGCCCCCGGCATTACCATAGACATGGACAACAATATAATTCTGCAGGGAAAATCAGGTGTTCAAATATACATCAACGGAAGGCCATCACGTCTTTCCGGTACTGATCTTGCGAACATGCTTCAGGGAATGCGATCCGATAACATAGAATCCATAGAGATTATTACCAATCCGTCTTCAAAATACGAAGCCGAGGGCACAGCCGGAATAATTAACATTATCATGAAGAAAAATCCGGATACCGGATTGAACGGGAACCTTGTTACCAGTTATTCGCAGGGCATTTATTCACGGGGAAGCATTGGCTCAACGCTTAATTACAATTCTGAAAAACTGGCATTTAATACCAATGTTACAGTTACAGAATCTGATTATCAGGATAATTTTGTTGAGGTCTCTGAGCAAAGGGGATATGTGCTGGATATGGAAACCAACGGGCTTTATAACAGGAGAGGTTATAATTTTTCCGGAGGTTTGGATTATTACCTTAATGAGAAAAACTCCTTCACGCTCGACGGAAGGGTATTTATTACAAAGAGAAACGACATTTCTAAAAACAACACGGGTATCCTGGACGCGACCAGTCTGATACCTGTTGAGAATTTAATTGCCAAAAATATTGAGGAGGTTCCATCCGAGAATTATATGCTTAACCTAAACTACAGCTATATTCCTGGCAGCACATCGAACTTTTCCACCGACCTCAGCTTTGGTAAATATACAGACTGGGGAGATTCTTATCAGCCCAATACCTATTATGATGCAAACTTGGATTCCGTATTAAGGACCATAAACGACCAGTTTGATACTTATGTTTTTATTGATATACTTTCAGGAAAGATAGATTATGAAAAAAAGTTTGATTTCCTGACTTTCTCCACGGGAGCCAAATATTCCTATATCAAAACGGATAACACCCTTGATTTTTATAACATTATAGAAGAGAAACCTGTTTTTGATGTTACCCGCAGCAATAAATTTGACTATGAAGAAAAAGTGGCCGCCTTTTATTTTATGTTGAATGCCAAACCTACTGAGAAACTTACGCTTAATGCAGGTATACGAATGGAAAATACAAACTCGCTTGGTGTACTTGATAGTGAGATATCCACACTTGACGACAGGGTTGCAAGAAGCTATAATGATTTCTTCCCAAATTTTGGAATATCATATAACAACCAAAAAAATAGCGAAATAAGTGCCAGTATTGGCAGGCGGATTAACAGACCCAACTACCAGTATTTGAATCCATTCGAGTCAAAAATGAGCGAACTACAGTCGTGGAAAGGAAACCCTTTTCTTCAACCCAACTATGTAACCAATTACGTAATCTCATATTCTTACAAGCAAAGATTGGTGATCTCTAATACCTATAGTGTAACAAAAGATTTTTTTGCCAATATATTTGTGATTGTAGACAACAAGGCCAGCATTCTTACCCCCCGCAATATGGATAAAGTAATTAATAACGGACTGTCTGTAACATATCCGGTAAAGGCTTTTCCATGGTGGAAACTGAGCTCATTTGTAAATTATAATTACGAGACATATGAAGGCGATTTACAG
>JBEPYD010000189.1:0-7656 GCA_041641575.1 Bacteroidales bacterium | reverse complement strand
AGTGATTTTCATAGCTTAATTTATTGCTGTTTTCTGGTATGGAACAACCACGGACTAGCAGGTTATGGTTAGCAATCCGTCTGCTACTATTTACTCCATCGGCTATCTTGATTAGTTTTTCCATTGCCTACAGATTACTACGCTTCCGCTCGTAATGACGTGCTTTTATTGGAGTTGTTTCGGCGAGTATGTTATCTATCAGGTAATAACCCGTCTGCCGTGGGTTGTTGGTTCTCCCTCTTTAGAGGAGTTAGAGGGGTGAGGGCTGGCAGAAGTAGATAAGACATGGCAATCTGTTGCCTACTGCTTACATCCCATACTATCTTGATTAGTTTTTCCATTGCTCACAGATTACCACGCTTACGCTCGTAATGACGCACATTTTATCTGGTCGTTTCTGCTTCGTTGCAAAAACAGCTACTTTTTAAAACGCCGGGAACTCATACACAAACCCCGCTGTTACTGTCATAAAGTGTAGCCAGTTTTTTACATAATCACCTGATGAACCTTCTGCGCCTCCACCAAGATAGCGGAGATTTAAATATCCGCTTACCTCATCCGTAATATTTATGCCCTGGCGCAGGCTGGCATCCAGGATGGCCCCCACAACATCACTATCACTGCCATTGAGGTAGCTGATAGGAGCATAAAAACCATCGGCTTCAAATTCAGTATAGGTTTTGCTGTTGATGTGGTAGCGCGTTCTGAATTTCAGCAGCGGAACAGGACCAATGTCCCTGTTCGACCGAAAGAGGGTTCCGTCTGTTGATTCAAAAGAAATAGTGGCGTTACGTATCTGCAGTGAAGCACCCACTGCCAGGTCGAATTTTTCATTCTCATTCAGGAGTTCATTCAAATAACTGATGCGGTAAAAGGGAAAGCTATACAAAAAGTCAACACTGGTGCCTGCGGGGAAAACAAGGCCCTCTATGCGCAGATCCCGTTCCAGTAAAGCTGTGGTTTCCAACCGCAGGGGCTGATAGAGCAGTATGAACGTATGTTTATCCCTGATTTCCAACTCAACCGACAACCTGCTGACGGGAAACAAAACATCCTGTCCGCCTTCATCTACATAGTCGATGTAAGTACCGTTTTCACCAAACTGCACCTGGTGCTTTAATACAGCCAGATACCCCAGTTCGGCAACACCCCGGAATTTAAAGTTTTGCACATATTCAGTGCCTGAATCTTGGGCAGTAAGGATAGGGGAAATTAAAAAAAGGGCTATTGCAATACTAAGGTTTTTTATACTCATCTTAAAGGCGTTTTTGATATTTATAAAAAGCAATTATTTACGCCTGTTTGAATGTTTTACCAATGTTCTGCTGTTCTAACTACAAAGTTAAGGTTTTCAGATTAAAAAATAAAATTATGATTTTAAATGTGGTAAGACTTTTATTTACTTTAATAATCAAATTTGGTTAATCCTATTTTCCATATTCGAAAGTGTAAACATTCATAGGAAAGGTGGATGAGTTAGACATCTAGTTATAAGATTATGAGAGGATTTAGGCTTTCATTTCTCACAGGAGATCAGATGGTCAATATTTCAAATTAACCTGTGTGTTAATATTTTTCTTATATTTAAAATTTTATTATTGGTAACATTTTGGGATATCGCATTATTCTGGTTTTACCTTTGAATCATTAAAATTTAAGCGTTTATGAAAGAAAAATACTTCACCCTGTTTATTTTTCTTATAATTATTTGTACAGTTTCATTTGGGCAGCGAGAATTTAAAGATGGCTATATTATTACAAACGAGAAAGATACTGTATCTGGTATGATATTAAGCAGAATGGATGCGTTTCTGACTTCGGGGATTCAATTTAAGGAGCTAAAGAATGATACATTAACAGAATCATATGCAGTTACAGATTTGATTGGGTTTAGATTTAAAAACGGAAGAACATTTGAAAGGATTAATTATGAATCGGATAAACTAGATACATCCGTATTTGCCAAGAGAGTTGTAACTGGAAAATATGATTTATGGGTTTGGCGACATTCACCAAGGAAAACTGACTTCTTTCTTAAAAATAACATTAATCAAAAAGTTGCACATCTCACACAACCTGAAAGAAAAACCCTGTATTTAGAAGGTAAAGAATATACCCAAAACGATTACCGATTTATAGGCAATATCATTCATGTTACTGATAATGAATTTAAACCATCTTCAAGAAACCATAATTTAAAGTATTCTGAAAAACGTATTATTGACCAAATATCTCTACTCAACCAGGAGTATGAAGATAAATATCCGGTGAACATATATAAAGAAGAAATTAAGTATAAATATAATGTGAAAATCGGCATTCCTTTCCAATCTTCGCCAAACGTAACAGAGTTTACAATAGGATTTTTCAGAAGGGAAATTAAGGTTGAGAAAAATGTGAATTTCTCAATTATAAGAGGAATTACTTACTTTGGCTGGCACTCAGCGAATACCTATGATGGATCATATGAAAATGGAACAAAAGGCCATAGATGGCAGCTCATCAACATTCTTCCCATAGGTGTTCATTACCAGGGAAAACACAAGACTATTAAACCTTATGCTTATATGGGTTTTGGTGCTGCTGTGCTTGCTATGACAGATTATCAAATTGTAGATTATGAGGATACAGGAACTAAAACATCCTTTTTCCCATTTCCAACTGTTTATGCAGGTACAGGGCTTAAGATCAGGGTTGGATCAAACTTTTTATTTGCTGAATATACTCCTTCAACATTCTTCTCCACAATAAGTTTGGGATTTGAATTTTAGACTATCCGTCATGTAATTTTTAATAATTCTCTTGATTTAATGTGTCTGATATTAGTATAATAGAAAAGTGCAAAACGATAATAAAAAGTCTTTCAAAAATAACAAATGATGATACCCATTATAATAAATGTTAGCGGAATCTGGATGATTGAAGATTTTTCACAAACATAAATCAGATCACTTACAATGAATAAACCTTAATCTTTTTACCATTTTTATAATGAAGATTAAAATTAATATAGGTAAAAATGTAAATCATCAGTTCAAAGACCATCTTGGGGGCCGGGAACTAAGCAATGGATTTGTCATCAATCCTGAATATGGAACGAATCAGGCAAAATGTATTTATCTTGTGTTTCCCGGAAAGTTAGAATGCTATCATTTTGGATTAACAAAGTTTAGAGAACCCATTGAGATGAACACCATTAATCCGGCAGATTCTGAATGGTTGTTAATACATATTAATCTTGCCAGATATAGTCAAAAGAAAAAAGTTGGAAATGAAACCATATATTTCCATAGAAGTTTGCCTATCGGAATTTTATTTTGCGGACCCGGTTTAGAAATGAATACAATAATTCCAAAGGATATTGAAACAGAAGTACTTTCCATTCGGTTTCATAAAGAATTTATAAAATTGTATTTGCCTGATATCAGTAATACAATTAATCTGGACCGGCATATTGCCTATGAGGATATTGACGATGAATTAGGTACGGCTTTAATCCAGGTTATAAAAAACATGGATAATAAACTTTCCTGTCATGCACATCTTCTGACTTTTTTGAATTACTTCTTTGAAAAAATTTCAAAACATCAAAAACCTAACAATACAAATAAGCTTCACCCAGACGATCTCAGGCGAATTCTTGAGATTTCGTCCTTATTGAGAAATCCGCAGTCAGAAGACATACCTTCTTTGGAGGAATTATCTCAAAAAGCGCATATGGGAATGACCAAGTTCAAGGATTCATTCAAATTGGTTTTCGGAATGGCGCCACTTCAGTATCGCAACCGGATTAGAATGGAATATGCCAGAGAAGAACTTTTGAATAAGAAAAAGAGTGCATCTGAATTGAGTTATGAACTTGGATACGCGCACCCTTCAAATTTTACCGCTGCATTTAAGCGGTTTTTCGGAAAGCTCCCTTCATCTTTTTGAGATGCGGCTTTTGGCACTAAGAACAAGGCTTTTCTCATTAACAGTTACACAATGATTTTTTGCATTTTTGCTTAAAATTAAAAATTAAAGATCATGTACAAATTCTTCATTTACCTATCTTGCTTATTCATAACTGCTATGGCGTATAGCCAGAATTCACCAACGGTACAAACAGAGTTAAATAAAGAATTAGCCAGAAATTTTTATAATGATCTTTGGCTGTATAACAATACCGAAAATTATGGAAAATATGTGGCCGATAATTATACCGTTCATGATATTGGTGACAGAAAAGGAGTGACAGAAAATGCCATAGAACAAAAGAATATTGCTGACTTTTTCTGGGCGAATGGTAGATTAAAATATAAACTTGATTATCAAATTGCAGAAGGAGATCTGGTTGCTACCCGATGGATTGCCGAATATGAACCTAAAACAATCATAGGGAAAATATTTATAGGATCTGATCCATTACCCATCATAAACGTCTTCAGAATTGAAAATGGCAAAATTGTGGAAATATGGAATCACCGGCACGACATAGATACCAGGCAAACCCTGAAATTTGTGTTTCAAGGTCTGTTGTTTGGTTTGATAATAGCTCTGATTCCTACATTCTTTCTTATCAGGTTAAGAAGAAAACTCAGAAGATTGGAATCAACTAATCCCTAACCCTGCATAAATTGGTCTAAAGCTGCCAATCACTATTAAACTGACCTTTGAATGAATAGACAACAGCTTTAATAACACGTATTGAAAGAGTATTGCATAAACATTGAAAGGCGATACTCACAAATATAATTGATTAACATACTGGGGAGAGATACCTTTGTACTATTAAAATTAAACCTCCACAAGGCAGTATCTTTTACTCTCACCCTCCTGCACTTGCATATTTCCCACCCAAAACCATTTATATCAATTTTAATCGTATTTTTATCCGGTGAGATTGAAATGCAAATTAAATTTTTAATGATATAAATTGTTTAAAATGAACTGACTAAAACCTTCAATATGCAATCTGATATTATTAGAAATTTAAACTTAAGAACTGAAAAGCTTGTAGAGGCATGGAACCATACCTACGGGCGCATGATTTCTGATAATATTCAGGAACAGTTAGCTATATTTGATGGGATTAGGAAGAATATCGAGGCATTAAAAGCAAAAGAAGAGAAAAAAGGTGTAACGCACAATCTTTCACCTTTGGATTTATATGAGTTTCATGCCAGTAATTTGCTTTTATTGAAAACCTTATACCCCAAATTAAAAACAAAATCAGAGACAACAGCATTTCTCGAAACGGTTAAAGCGGGGTTACAAAAGGATATAGATTGCCTTGAAAGAAATATTAAGGATGTTTATACCCCCGGATTGACATATACAGACAAGGGGATTGGAAGCAGTCACCTGCTCAAAAAAACTGGAAATTTCTTTTATCATTTTCGCACTATACCCCAATATATCAGAAACGGATTTGCCCGGCTTTTTAGAATGACACCAAAACCATTAAAGCCACGATATCATACCATTCATTACCAGCATATCATAAAAGGCTTTTTGCTGGATGAATACATTTCGAATGTCAAAATCAACGTATTTGAAATTCAAAAGAAGCTGGCAAAACTGGCATCTACATTATTTGCGCAGGAAAGTACAATTATAAATTTAAACTACCAGTTTGATAATATTGCCTCTGATTCGTTCCGGTTTAATGAGGTGAATAATATACCATCGGTTATTGAGAATTTGTATGAAAATTTTAAACCCACATTTCTGACACTTCTTGAAAAGTCCGGAACCTGGGAATTTCCTCGCTTTTATATACGTTTTAAACAGAGACGAAACTATAAGCAGGTTTGTGAACAGATTGATGCCACGTATAAACTGTGGGATTCTACTTTTTATGCGTTTTATGAAGACTGGCGCTTTAGAGAAGAGCTGTTTACATTTATCTCAGCAATTCAATATCAGCAATCTGAAGTTTTAAAAAACTACCGTACAAAGTTAAATAAAACTTTAAACCCGGTTATTACAAGTAAAAGAGCGTATCTAAAACAACTCATGGAGCAGGTGCCAAATCCTGAAAACATAGACAGTTCATCCTTAAAACATTTTTTTATATCAGAACTGTATAAATTACAGAAAGCGGTTCAAAAACAAAGTGTTGTAGATGATTTTAACAAAGTCAGTGCTGAAATAGAAAAGTTATTGCTGAAAATAGGATTTGATGTTGAGGAGGCACTTAGTAAAATGCCTGATAAATCAGGTGTGGTGCGTTCTCCCAATTATGAAAAAGGTATCCGCAAATCAGATATATATTTTTTCTCCCCTAATGAATTTATTGATTATAAGTGTATTCCCCCGTTTATTAGCAATGTTAAAACTATCATTGATAATTTTAAAGAAAACTTCCGGGAAATTATAGATGAATTTAGCGATTTTGACCAGATAATTGACTTTTCACTTGATACCGCAGTATCAATGGTCAACTCACAAAGTAACAGGGAAGAAACTGTGCTGATGTTTAAAGAAGGCATGAAACGTTCTTTAAACATCCTCGACCGAATAACTGAAATTAGTAACGATTTAGCGCATCCGGGAGCAAAGGCATTGGCAGATTCATATATGGGATTTATCGAAAACGTTAAAGAGCTTGATAATAATGATAGCATCCTGAGTATATATTCCAGTGTATTAAAATCTAAAGCATTGCGGGAGTCTAAGGATAAGCGAAAAAAGGTTTTCATTTATCTTTCTTCGTCTGTATTATTTCTTGGTTCTTCTTTAAAAAAGCAGATTGCAACTTTGGCTTCCCATTATACAGCAATTCGCAAGAAATTAAAACTTGATAAAGCACCCGTTTTTGTTTCATCTGAGATTTCAAATTACCTTGCAGATATTAACAGGAGAATTTATAAGCTTCCGGTTATTTATCGCTATTTATTTGAAAATGCTCCTGTAAAAGAAGTTAATTTGTTTTTTTCCCGTCAGCAGGAATTGGAGAAGATTGATACTGCTCTTAAAAACTGGAAATCGGGGAACTACGCAGCAACACTTGTTACAGGCGAGAATGGAGGTGGTAAATCATCTCTTCTCCAACATTACATTAAAACAGTAAAAGGAAGCTACAAGGTTTATTATTACGCTGTAAACAGGTTTTTTCACCGCGAGAACGACTTTATTGAATTGATGCGTGAAATTTTTGACAATAAAGAACTGGAAAACGAAAAGGATGTAATTGAACTATTTAATCTTGCACAAGGACAGCAAATAATAGTAATAGACGGACTCGAACGCACTTTTTTAAGAAAGCCGGGTGGTTTTGAGTGCCTTCATAAACTCCTTTCATTTATCGTTTCCACAAATAACCAGGTATTATGGATATGTTCCGCTTCGCTGCACGCTTGTAATTACCTGAATAAGACTATCTCGCTTAAAGAAAATTTCGATTACATTGTTGAACTCAATAACCTTACCGCTGATGAAGTTAGAAAAATTGTACTGAAAAGGCACCGGTTGAGCGGTTATATTGTACAATACGAAGACAACACAAAAACATCTGAGCATAATTATGATGCAAAAGACAGACAAATCCAACTCGAGAAGGAATTCTTTTTTGACTTAAACAAGTTTGCCGACAGCAATATAAGCCTTTCTCTGTATTACTGGTTGGAATCAATATCAGAATTTACTGATAAACATTTGTATATCAAAAGGTTT
>JBEPYD010000188.1:0-7670 GCA_041641575.1 Bacteroidales bacterium | reverse complement strand
CCTCTTAATTTGGCAGCATTGAATGCCTGAATGCTCTCGGTGTAAGGCACACGGAAATCCTTTTTACCTGTAATTACCAAAATAGGCGTATCCCAGTTTTGCACAAACTTATGCGGAGAAAAGGCATAGCTTGATGGAACAGGATTTGCCCAGTAAGGGCCTTCCAGATCATGATTCACGAAAAATGTCTCTTCAGTAGCGGCATACATGCTTTCAAAGTTAAACACCCCGCAATGTGAGATAAAGGCGCTGAACCTGCCTTCATGCTTCCCTGCAAGATAGTAAACCGAATAACCACCGTAACTGGCACCAACAGCACCTATGTTCTTCTCATCAATAAAAGGCTCCGTTTTAAGGGCATCAACAGCACTCAGGTAATCCAGGATGTTTTGTCCGCCCCAGTCACCTGAAATCTGCTCATTCCAATCCTGGCCAAAAGTTGGCAGTCCCCGTCGGTTTGGTGCAATAACCACATATCCCTGCGCAGCCATGGCCTGAAAATTCCAGCGAAAAGAGAAAAATTGGCTTACAGCACTTTGCGGGCCTCCCTGGCAATAAAGAATGGCCGGATATTTTTTTGTAGAATCAAAATCAGGGGGATATATTACCCACGTCAGCATTTGCTTGCCATCTGTAGTTTCTATCCAACGTTCTTCAACGTTCCCCATGGAGATATTTGCATAAACCGGGGCATTCACTTCAGTAATGACCTTTTCCTTACCGGTAGCAGTGTTTATCTGGTACACCTCGGTAGCTTTTGACATGCTCATCCGGGTACCTATCATTATATTGTTCTGTAAATCTATATCATTGTAATTATGCTTACCTTCAGTAATTTGGGTTATTTTTCCGGTTTCCGGCATCAGGGAATAAACCTGGTAGGTGGCATGTATTCCACTGATAAAATACAGGGTATCGCCATTGGCTGACCATGTTACATCAGCAACTTCCTGATCAAAATCTTCGGACAGATCCTTTTTTTCCTTTGTGTCCAGATTCATGATAAACAACCTTGCTTTGTCAGATTCATAACCGGGGTCTTCCATACTGATCCAGGTGATACTTTTTCCATCTGGTGAAAAAACAGGGTTTCTGTCGTAGCCCTCCATTCCTTCAGTAAGATTCTCCGTCTCACCCGTTTCAAGGTTATAGAGGTATATTTGGCTGTTTGTGCTTCGCGCAAATTCGTCGCGGCTGACCTTTTTTGAGGAATAGGCTATAAATCTTCCATCGGGTGACCATGAAATCTGACTATCATCGAAAAATGGAGGCAAGGGAGAATCAAAAAATTCCCCGGCCATAATATCTTTGCCATCTTCAATTAATTCACCAGTTATATCGGTAATAAAAATGTGGCTGTATTTTTGATCGTGATATCTGTCCCAGTGTCTGTACATTAAATCATCTGCAATTACTACGTTGGCATTGGGCAAATCAGGATATTTTTCTGCCGGTGTTTCTTCCATCTTCACCCTTCTCACGTAATAGAGCTTTTCTCCATCTGGTGAAACAGAAAAGCTGTTAATTCCATCCGGAATATTAGTAATTTGCTGTATGCCAGCACCATCAGTATTAACCTTCCAGATTTGCGAATCCCCGCTTTTGGATGACATAAAATAAACAGCCTCACCATCTTTCGTCCATTGCGGACTGTGCGCTGAAGCCTCTTTGCCAGCAAGCAATACAGGTTCACCCCCGGAAACAGGCACCAGGTATAATCCGGTATTTCCTTTGTTTTCGTCCACACTGTACCAGGAAACCGTGTAAACCACCTGGCTGCCATCAGGAGATAAGGCGGCTCCACCTACACGTCCCATTTTCCACAGGACTTCAGGTGTCAGCACTCCTGGTTCTATTTCTTTTTGTGTAAGCTCCTGCCTGCCAATGATTACCTCTTCAGAACCATTGGCTTCGTTTGCTACTTTCTCATTTTGGTTGCATGCTGAAAACATAAATAATAATAAAAATAAGCTTAGGACTGTTTGCTTCATCATAATAGAAGAATTAACTGTTTAAATTTGGAAAGAAACACTAGCACTACATAGGTTTTTCTTTCCGTACCTGTTTGTAAAAAATATATTTAGTTTCTGTAGGAAAACTCATGTGTATAATAAAAAAGCCATAAATTCGACATTTGCGAAGCCACAAAAAGCATAGTTTTATTTATGTAAATGAGCATTTTGTAGCAGGCTAAAGAAATATGCCGGGGTTTTCTTCCAACCATTATTTAGATCCTGTCCATAAAGCAGAGTTTTCGTTTAGAAAGCTCGAATTCAATGCCTGTTCCCCTAAGCTTGCGTAGATGGAAAAAACAAGGATTTTACTATTCTAAATGACTGTTTTTAAATCAAGCATAACGTGGAAGTCGAGCTTTATAGACGGCCACTATTTAGCCACGGCAGACTCTTTCATTGCCGTCATAATTTTACCCTGCAGTTCATCCATCAGCTCAGGATTGTCTTTCAGGAGTAATTTAACTGCATCACGCCCCTGCCCCAAACGGGTTTCACCATAACTAAACCATGATCCGCTTTTTTTAACAATATTATATTCAACACCCAGATCGATAATTTCTCCTACAAGTGAAATTCCCTGTCCGTACATAATATCAAATTCTGCCTTACGGAAAGGTGGAGCAAGCTTATTTTTCACAATTTTCACACGGGTTCTGTTACCGCTTACTTCATCTCCGTCTTTAATCTGGGCAAGCCTGCGAATATCTACCCGCACAGAAGCATAAAACTTTAATGCATTACCACCAGTTGTAGTTTCAGGATTTCCGAACATTACACCAATTTTTTCCCTCAGCTGGTTAATGAAAATACAGGTTGTATTGGTACGATTGATATTGGCCGTGAGTTTACGTAATGCCTGAGACATCAATCTTGCCTGAAGCCCCATTTTAGAGTCTCCCATTTCACCCTCAATTTCTGACTTGGGTGTAAGGGCTGCAACTGAGTCAATTACAATAATATCAATGGCGCCGGACCGTATAAGATGGTCCGTAATTTCAAGCGCCTGTTCCCCATTATCGGGTTGGCTGATAAGCAGATTCTCCAGATCTACCCCGAGTTTTTCAGCGTAAAAACGATCAAAGGCATGTTCTGCATCAATAAAGGCTGCAATACCACCTGTTTTTTGTGCCTCGGCTATGGCATGTATGGCCAGGGTGGTTTTACCGGAAGACTCAGGGCCAAATATTTCAACCACACGTCCGCGCGGAAAGCCTCCCACCCCCAGAGCAATGTCAAGAGAAATTGAACCTGAAGGAATGGCAGGAATATCTGCTATGGCTTTATCACCCATGCGCATGATAGCTCCCTTTCCATAATCCTTATCAATTTTATCAAGCGTTGCCTGCAGGGCCTTTAATTTTTCTTTATTGGCCGGACTTTCTTTCTTTTCTTTTGTTTCTTTTGTTTCTTTCTGCATTATGTTATTGTGGTTTATTGGTTTAATTCAGCAAGAATTTGTGCCGTATGGTCTTTTGTTTTTACTTTTTCAATAATCTTTTCTATTTTACCTTCTTCATCAATAATATATGTTTTTCTCAAAACACCTTCATACGTTTTACCATACATTTTCTTTTCACCCCAGGCATCGAAATCATTTAGCACTTTTTTATCTGTATCAGAAATAAGGTTGAAAGGCAGGTCGTACTTGCTGATAAAATTCTGATGCGATTTCTCTGAGTCAGCACTCACACCTATCACTTCAAAACCCATTTCCCTGAGCTTTTGATAATTATCTTTTAAATTACATGCTTCGGCCGTGCATCCCGGTGTATTATCTTTAGGGTAAAAGTACAAAATAACTTTCTTTCCACGGTAATCACTTAGCGTAATATTTTCACCATTTTGATCTTTTGCCTGAATGTCGGGGGCCTGGTCGCCTAAACTTAATTTTGCCATTGTTTATTTTTTTAAAATTTGTAAAATATGATTTTATAATTCATTTTCGCAGATAATATTTAAAATGGTACAGGATTTGCCTTTTGAAATTCCAATGTTCACCCTGCAAAAATGAATACTACCTTAACAATAAGTTTTATTTTTTTGTTCGTCCTCCTGTCTGGGGCAGGAATTGTGGCGCAAACTGCTCCGGAAAAAATAAATTCTGAGCAAATGGCGCAGCAATATTTTGCAGAAGAAAACTGGGAAAAAGCTTTTAACCTATATCAATCTTTAACCGAGCGATTTCCTGGTGAGGCTGATTACCGGTACCATGCTGGTATTGCATTGGTAATGTTAAATAAAGATCTGGAACAGGCCATCAATCATCTGCGTTTTGCTGTTCTCAGGGAAGTGCCTATAGATGTATATTACTACCTTGCCCTGGCGCATTTTAAGCGTTATGAAACAAAGGAAGCAAGAGAACAAATGCAATTGTTCCTGGAGTTTGGCCGAAAAAGCGACATCAGGTCTTTACAGGCAAGGGAACTGGCGCAGAAAATGGCAAATGCCGAACTTATCTACCGCTTTGGTTATTCTTTGCAGGGAGCGGGAAAAGAAAAAATTACTGCTGAAAAGCTGGGTTTGCTCGGGTCAATTAAAAATTTTGGGGGCAGGTTTCGTTCAGTTCCCCAATCACTGCACGACTATATAAATACAATCAATGGCTTTCAGGGCCTCTGTTTCTACCCAGATGATCTTCAACCCGGAGATTATCTTTATTTTTCAGCTTACAGTAAACTCAGTTCTTCAAATGCAGACATTTACAGGGCAGAATATACAGGGAATGATGCCTTTAAAAGGCCTGAAAAACTTCCATCCACAGTAAACACTTCTGAAGATGAGCTATTTCCGGTTTATCATTCCAAATCGCAAACCTTGTTTTTTTCTTCTAAAGGACATTTCAACAGTGGTGGCGCTGATGTTTTTACCAGCACAAATAAAGCCGGGAATGGAAACTGGTCAGAACCTGAAAATCAGGATTTCCCTCTAAACAGCCCAAATAATGAATATTTTTTAATCCCTACCGACAAAAGCCCCTATCTGCTTTTAGCTTCGGATCGCGAAACCTCAGGAGATGAAATAATGCTTTATCTGTTGCCTGCACCTGAAGCAAAAACACTACCAGAAGAATATACTGAGGCACGGGATTTACGCCGACAGTCAGCCATTACAAATAAATATCTGCCGGCAGGCAGCATTTTTGGCTCACCTGTTTTCATATCCGGTAAGGAGGAAGAAATTCCCCAACCTAAAAGCACACCCTTTGTTGAAGATGCTGATTATGACCGTCTGCTTAACGAAGCGCTGAAATTGCAGCTAAGGGCTGATTCATTTACAAGGGTTGCCCGTGAAATGAGACATACAGCAGCAAAAATTCAGGATAAAGAAACACGTTACCGCCTGGCCCGGGAAATCACGCACAATGAAGAAGAAGGTAAAAAAATACAAAAGCTTGCCGATGTAAAGTACGCGCAAGTTAGAGCCATGGAAGAAAAACAAAGAAAGTCGTCACCACCTCCCATTACTGATAAGGTACGAAAACAGTTTACCACACCGCCCGAAGTTCCTCAGGAAAGTGAAACTGTGACTACCAGCCAGGCTGTGGATGCATTTGCCATTTACAGAATATCTCCTTACAGTGATAATAATCCATTTATTTCTAACATTGCTTTTCCGCAAGGGGTCTGTTACCGCATACAGTTAGGTGCTTTTAGCCAGGAAAAACCTTATCATGCATTTGGTGGTATTTCTCCGATTTCCACAGAAGAATTAAAAGAACGTGGCATTATAAAATATTATGCAGGTTTATTCAGCACCTATGAAAAAGCTCAGACAGCCCTGCGCCAGGTGCAAAATCAAGGATATAATGATGCATTTGTTGTGGCATATTACAATGGACAAAAAATCTCAAGTAACAGGGCCAAAACCCTGGAGTAAAAATTAGCTATGAAATATGGCGGAAAGGAATTATTCAAAGTTTCATTTTTTTTGAAATATCTGTGCTTTTATACACTGGCTCCCATGCCTTATCTGATGCAATTTAACAAGAATGTTCAAATACTGCAAGCAGGAAGATCTTTTACCCAGTTTTGGAATTGTTTCTTAGATTCTTTACTTTTAAAATGGAGAGGGTTGGAAAACTTTTAAATCGTTTATTGATTGTTTTTCAAGTGTGGATTGAGAAATTTTCTTACTTTTGACTTGTACCATAAAAAAATATAAATTATAAAGAAAGTGCAGCATGAAGTCACAAAAAAATCCCGTTAAGGATCCCCTGCTGAAGGAGGGTAGTGCTACCGAAAGCATCACACCTTCTTTTCTTATTCTCCATAACGATGAAGTAAATACATTTGATTTTGTTATTGAATCGTTGATAGAAGTATGCGACCACAAATTTGAACAAGCCGAACAATGCGCTTACATTACCCATTACAAAGGAAAATGCGACATTAAAAAAGGTGTAAGAAACAAACTCAAGCCCATGCGAGAACAGCTCATTGACAGAGGATTAAATGTAACCATAGATTAGATATCATGTCAATAATTGCAATTATTTTAGTAATCGTGCTTGGATTGTTTCTTATGGTAATTGAATTTTTACTGGTACCCGGAATTACCATTGCCGGTATTGCCGGAGCCATTCTAATAGCCGGCGGCATTATCATTACCTATACCTCACATGGTACACCTGACGGACACTACATGCTGATGGGCACCTTTGGCGCAGTGGTTCTTACCATTTACCTGAGCGTGCGTGCCAATACATGGAAACAATTCATGCTTAGTGATAATGTTACCGGCGTGTCAAATGAAGACCTTACGGTAGACCAGGTGAAGCCCGGTGATGAAGGAAAAACCATTACCCGCCTGAACCCTGCCGGAAATGTACGTGTAAACGGAATCATCGTTGAAGGCCGTTCAAACGGAGACTTTTTAGATGAAGGTACGGAAGTAATTGTAACAAAAATTAATCATTCAAGAATAATAGTAAAACCTAAAAATTAAGTAAAATGGGAGAACTTGGTGTATACATTGTAATAATTGTGGCCTCTATCATAGGCCTGTGGATCATCCTTTATTTTGTGCCGCTTGGATTATGGTTTTCTGCTCTGGTATCCGGGGTGCGTATTTCGCTGCTGCAACTTATTCTGATGCGGTGGAGAAAAGTGCCGCCCTCTGTTATTGTGCGTGCCATGATTGAAGGTACCAAAGCAGGTATTGACCTCAACAGGAATAATCTGGAAGCACATTACCTTGCCGGTGGACGTGTGGAACAAGTGGTCCATGCCCTGGTGTCAGCTTCTAAAGCCAACATTGACCTGCCGTTCAACATGGCTACGGCCATCGACCTTGCCGGTAGAGATGTTTTTGAAGCTGTTCAGATGTCGGTAAATCCCAAAGTGATCGACACACCACCTGTTACCGCAGTAGCCAAAGATGGTATTCAGTTAATTGCCAAGGCCAGGGTAACGGTGCGTGCCAATATACGGCAACTGGTTGGGGGCGCCGGCGAAGAAACGGTATTGGCCCGTGTAGGTGAGGGTATTGTATCTTCTATTGGTTCTTCAGACAGCCATAAACTGGTGCTGGAAAATCCTGATTCTATCTCACGGGTGGTGCTGGAAAAGGGCCTTGATGCAGGTACAGCATTTGAAATTCTTTCTATTGATATTGCCGATATTGATATTGGTAAAAATATTGGTGCTGTGCTACAAA
>JBEPYD010000187.1:0-7694 GCA_041641575.1 Bacteroidales bacterium | reverse complement strand
TTTCTATTTGACTATAACCAGGACAATAGTGGTCTATCACAAACAGAGTTGCTATATTCTTTCCGGGATAATCTTTTCTCATTTTTCAATGAAGCAGATTCCTTTAATATACTGTACCATGATTTACAACTGCAGAAAGTCTCAGAAACATGGATACCGGGAGATACTTTATCAATACGTAATGCAATGGATTCACTTGGGCAGGAGCCTTTTGTCAGTTATAGTAACATAGCTACTTTACTGGCTGCAAGTATTGAAATGGCTGCAGCAGAAAATGATGTAAAGATTATTCTGATTTCAAATACTGACAAGTTGGATGATATTCCTTCTTCCAATCAACTGTTATCAGATTTAATGACGCTGGCTGATCCGGCAGTTCCTGTTTTTATTGCTGATTTTCAGAACAGAAGTTATTCCAATTATTATGTCAATGGGAAAAGATACCGCGGAAATGAATATTTCTATCGTAATCTGGCCAAATTAACCGGTGGCGATTATTCCACTGCCATTGACGGAAATACATTTTCTGAATGTTTAAATAATGTGTATCATTCCGCCAGTGAAAGTGGCATGATCGATATCCATACTTCACTTGCCAATGGCTTTTGTTACGGCAGACACGGACTCAATGAGACTGATAAATTATTTTCAAATCTGCCTTATCTGGAGATAGGGAAATTCAATGGTGAATTCCCGTTCGAAATTGATATTTCAGGCGAATATGCAGATGATATTTTTTCCAATTCCATAACAATTGAGAAAGCAGATGCCATAGCATCTGATTCCGTGATCAAACAGATATGGATAGGAAACGAAATTCAGGAACTGGAAAAATCGGCCAATTACGCTTCTTATTCTGTTATCAATGAGATTATTGAAAAATCGCTTGCGAACCGGATTTTATCCAGATATACAGCATTTTTGGCGTTGGAGCCCAGCATGCAGGACTTGTTAAACCGTAATGATGATGACGAGGATAACGTATTGGATGTTGATGAGTTAACCACTACGCCCGCTGATATAAAAATTTACCCCAACCCCTTTACCGACCAGGTGAATATTGAAGTAGCACTTTCTGAAGAACTCAACAGAGATGAAATAAAATTAGAGATTTATGATATGTTTGGCAAACTCATCAAAACATTTGATGCCGGACAATTTGAAATGCTTTCAGAAATCAATATTGAATGGGATGCAACCAATGAAAATGGCATTCGCGTGCCAAACGGATTTTACCTGTTTGTTTGCACCACACCCGACGGCAGAATTACTAAAAAATTAGGTGTTATGTGATAAGATCATTTATTATTAACCTCATTTTAAAGGATAATAAAACGTCAATGCCTATGGGGTAAATGTTGTAAAGCAAACATAAAGATAGCACCAATTATATTTTAATTGCCTCTCAATCTGCACACTACAATTCCTTTATTCAGAGTATAGAAATTTATACTACATTTATAGTTTTATTTAAATAATTATAGTATATTTGTATTATAAAATGATTTTAACATGAAGGAATTAACCAAAGCCCAGGAAGAAATTTTAAAAGCCCTTTGGCAAATAAAAGAAGGTGCAGTAAGCGATGTTCTGGATGTATTGCCCGAGCCCAAACCGGCATACAACACGGTGGCCACCGTGATAAAAGTGCTGGAAAAGAAAGACTACGTTACCCATAAAACCTATGGAAAAACCAATGTTTACTTCCCCCGGGTAACCAAAAAAGAATATGCCCAGGCTGTTATTAAAGACACTGCAAAAGGCTTTTTCAATGGTTCACTCAACCAAATGGTATCTTTTTTTGTGAAAAATAAATCATTGTCTGTCAATGAGCTGGAAGAATTGAAAAATATGATAGAAGAGGAAATAAACGAAAATAAAAAATAACAAAATGCCTGAATTTTTTCAATATATTTTAATTGCAGCAGGTTGTATTAGCATTTTCTACCTTGCCTTTCACCTTTTTCGTAAGAAAGAACAACGGTTTAATCAACAAAGGTATTTTCTGTTACTCTCCATGCTCATTTCTGTTGCCTTATCCTTTTCGGAATATAGCATCCATATTAATATGGAAAATCCGCAAGAGGAAGTTATTTTAGAAGAACCCATAGAAATTCAGGAGACAACGCTTGCAGCAACGGCAATTTCTGAAACCCCAACAGAAGTCCCATTGGGCAAAAGGCCATGGCCGGTTCAAAAAATACTTATATGGATATATGTTGCTGGGGTTGTAGCTGTTGGAATCCGAATATTCATGCACCTTCTGCTCATTTTGTTCCACTTTTTTTATTCTAAAAAAGCAAAGATTCATGGCATGTCGGTAAGGACTTCAAATAAAATAAGTTCTCCATTCACCTTTTTTAAATGGATTTTTGTTCCCGGAGAACTGCAGTACAAAAATGAAACGCAAAAAATAATATTACATGAAAAAATTCATGCATCGCAGCATCATTCCTTTGATATTTTGCTGGTTGAAGCATTATCGGCCGTAATGTGGTTCAATCCCTTCATTTGGATGATGCGCAAATCTGTACAGTTGGTGCATGAGTATTTAGCAGATGAAGGAGTACTCAATACCGGTTTTGACAGGCTCAGGTATCAGGCACTCCTTCTAAATCAGGTAGCAGAAGAAAGACTCATCTGCCTTTCTTCCGGTTTTAACCATTCAATAATTAAAAAAAGAATGATTATGATGACTAAACAAAAATTTAATCAGAAAACAAAGTTACGAATTTTAGCTTTGTTACCCATTTCGGCAATTCTGTTTTTTGGAATTGCATGTGTAAATGGCCAGTCAGGCAAGGAGGAGGCCAAAGCTGTAGTGGCCGTAGCTCCTCTCAAGATGAATGTAATGTATCTGGGTGTAGAAAACCCGGTAAACATTGCTGTATCAGGCTATAAATCTTCAGATATAACCGTTACAGTTGACAATGGAAATATTGAAGGTGAAAATGGTGAATATTTTATCAGTCCGGATCGCCCGGGCCCGGCAGTATTAACAGTTAGCAGCAATGGCGAAGAAATACAAAAAACCACCTTTAGGGTAAAATTTGTACCTAACCCGAAGGCTGTTATACCAGTAGACTACCAAAACCTGACAAATGGTACAATTACAAAAAAACAATTGCTTGATGCTGGCGGTATCAAGGTAATAATGGAAAATTTTGATTTCGATCTTAGCTTTGAAGTAGTATCTTATGTGATGAGTGCAACCGTACCCGGTAAATTCATTGTCCGGGAGGAGATTACTGAAGGAGCCTCCTATTCTCCCCTGCAGAAGGATTTGATAAAATCCCTGGTGCCGAACCAAAAACTCATGATAGAGGAAATTTATTCGGTTGCACCTGATGGATCTAAAAGAAAGCTAAATCCTATGGTGTTTCGGATTATCGAATAATTGAAATAAGTTCGTGTGGTTATAATAGCACCACAAAAAAATAGATGCATCACGTCAGAACCTTTTCAGGTTATCTAAATTTTAATAATGAACGGGGCGTTTAAATAATTCGCCTCGCTCATTAATTTAACCCACATATCAAAGGTTGATGATTTTAAAATTAGTATCCATTTTGGGTTTTGTTTTTAAAAATTGACAACCTGTAAATACAAATTGGAAAGCAGGAAGACAAACAATATCACATTGACCCTCGGTATACAGCGAGGCAATCAGGCTTAGAATGGATAAGATTAATCTAAATCTCAAGTTTCTCTTCAATGAATAAATTTTTATTGACCTCAATTGGGTAATCACCATAAACACCTTTAAGCTGAACCAAAACAAGAATAGTTACGTTACTACTAAGGTAAAGGCAAAAAAGTTGTTGAGTAATGACAAACAGAACGGATATCACTTTACTGCTAAATAACTATTCTAAAGGAGACGAAAAATCTGCAGAACAGCTGTATTCTGTAGTTTATCATGAACTTAAGAAAACGGCCCGGTCCGTGCGCCGAAAATGGCAGGGTAACCTTACCATGAATACCACATCGCTGGTGCATGAAACATATCTTAAAATGACTCCGGAAGATGTGGATTATAAAAATCGTTTACATTTTTTCTATTTTGCCGGCAAGGTTATGCGACAAATACTCTACAACTATGCCGAAAAAAAAATGGCACAGAAGCGTGGCGGCAGGCAACCCGATGTCGATGTGGAAGAGGTGAAAGATATCATACCCCTTGACGAAAAATCATTTTTGGAAATATTTTGTATTGAGAATATATTAAAAAACCTGGAAAAGCACGATGCCATTTACGGAAAAATAATAGAATGCCGGTTTTACAGTGGCATGACTATAGAAGAAACTGCCAAAGTGCTGAAAACATCAGAAGCCACTGTAAAACGAAAATGGAATTTTGCACGCGCCTGGCTTTATAAAGAAATGAAAAAAGCATCATAAAACACTCCTTGCACAAAATCTCAACAAATGGATGATATTAGAAAATTTGAAGAATATTATCAACAACTTTTTGCACTTGAAGAAGAAAAACGGATTGCATGGTTAAAAATACTGGAAAAGAAAGAACCCGACTTTTACAATGAATTTGTAAAGCTTTTTAAAAATGAACCAGAGGCATCTGCCTATTTCGATAGTATGGAAGCCAAAATCTCCGGTATAATGGATGATAAAATACATACTACCGGAAATATTGTTGGAAATTACCGACTTAATGAATTATTAGGTTCCGGAGGAATGGCCAACGTTTACAAAGCCTCACGTATTGATGGTTCTTTTCAACGTGACTCGGCATTAAAAATCATTAAAAGAGGTATTGATACAGATGAAATAATTTCGAGGTTTGCCTATGAAAGAAGCATTCTGGCCAGCTTAAAACACGATAATATTACCCAACTTTACGATGGGGGTGTAACCGATAAAGGGCTTCCCTACTTTGTAATGGAATTTATTGATGGTGAAGATATTATCACATACAGCAACAGGCATCACCTTTCCATCAGGGAAAAATTAAAATTATTTCTACAGGTATGCGATGCCATAGATTTCGCCCATAAGAACCTTATCATTCACAGGGATATAAAACCCGGTAATATACTCGTGGAAAAAGATGGCAAGGTGAAGCTTATGGATTTTGGTATAGCAAAAATTTTCGGAAGTGAGGAAGACCGGTTTTTCACTCGTGCGGACACCCGCATATTAACCCTTGAATATGCAAGTCCTGAGCAAATAAGCGGTGATTATGTAAACACCACTTCTGATATATACCAGGCTGGTGTGCTGCTTTATGAATTACTTACAAACCATAAAACATACGATAAAAAAGAGAAGAACCACATATTTGAATTTAAAAGAAAATCAGTTCCATCAGAGTTAAAAAGTATTATTCAAATTGCGACCCGGGAAAACCCCGGAGAAAGATACAGTTCAGCGGAATCCCTTAAAAATGATATTCAGAATTACCTGCATAACCGACCTGTAAAAGCCAAAGGCGATACCTTCGCCTACCATGCAAGAAAATTTCTGGTAAGGAATAAAGTTGCACTTATTTCTGTTTTCATGGTTTTAATGTTGATTGGATTTATAACCGGCAAATACATTATAGATATTACCGAAGCGCGTAAAGCTGCTGCTTACCGGACTATGCACGCAAATAGCACCATGAATTTCCTGTTGAGCACATTTGCCAATCAGTTACCCCGTAATGCCAGTGGAGATACGCTTACTGTGTTCGACCTGATGAATAGAATGGAATACCAGTTGGAAAACGACAAAACTTTTTTTAAAGAGAATTTAAGCCGGGTATATAACCTCCTGGCTGATATCCATTTCAGGTATAAAAATGCTGAAAAATCCCGGGAGTTTTATCATAATGCTATTACATATCATGTTGATGATCCATTTGATTTGCATTTTTCTCACCGACAGAAATACATTGCCTATGTTGGGCTGGGAAGGCATTTTTTTACGGAAAATTTAAGAGATTCTTCAAATTATTATTACGAAAAGGCCATAAAACTCGCGGAAGAGAAAGGACTAAATCCTATTGAAGCCTACACCGGCTTAGGTAAACTTGAAATTCTGGGAGGGAATTATCAGCGTACCGATTCATTGTTTAAAAAGGGGATGAAATATGCCCGTATGCCCGATGTTTCCAGTAAAGAATCACTTGCATTTTTCCTTGGGGTTTATGGCAATTTTTTGGCCCGGTATTTCCCTCTTGAGAATAAAGAAAAAATCGATTCTTTGTTCAGGGCTTCCCTGCAACTTTTTAATGAGCGTATTCAATACAATTCAAACATGGATTTTGAAAAAAAGAACGTTTTTGCAGGATTTTATAAAAGAGAGGATGCCATCAAAGGCCCTGTATTAAAGATACAACATCCTACCAGCTATGCAGAAATTATAAATTACTATGGCATTTATTTTTATCGAATACAGGAATATGATAGTGCATTGTATTATTTTAATGAAGCATACAAAGCGAACTCAAAATATTATGGAGAAAACAGCATAGTTGCACTGGAAAATGCCAGTAATATAGCTGTAATAAACCGTGAAAAAGGCAATACGGAAAAGGCCAGAAAAATATTTCTTGAATGTTGGAACATTAGCCGGAAGAATAAGGATATTCAACCAGCATTTTCAATTAATTTTTTTCATAATTATGCATCCGTTCTTTATACTGAAGAAAAATACGAAGAATCACTGCAGGCATTTGATACAGTACTCATGCTCAGAAAGAAGTATGCCCCGGAGAATGATTTTGGAATGAATCATGCTTATCGGCATATTGGCCAGAATCTGCATAAGCTTGGCAAGCCTTATAAAGCCCTTGGTTACCTGCAAAAGGTTGTCTCCCTCCACCAGGAAAAAGCCGGCGACAAAGGATTTCAGGATGTGAATGCACAATTGCAAATGATTGTGATACACGGCGAATTAGGGAACTTCGAACAGATGAATGAATTGTACGCCGATAACCGATCAAAAATAAAACGCCGTTTTGGTGATGATTCTTACTACATTCATCGTAACATGCTGGCAAAAGCCAATGCAATGCTGAAAATGAACAGGACTACCGAAACCGTAAAATTTCTGGAACCTGTATTAACTGATTCCATTAACAGCAGGGATAAAAACCACTTGCTGTTTATATATGCTAAAAGCCAACATGAATCCGGGAATACCAACAGGGCAGATTCGATTATGAATCAATTATATGCAAAAAACGACCTGGAACCAAAGGTGAAAGAAGCATTGGAGGATTTTCAAAACAGGTAATTTCAAGTAAACTACTGCATATTTTGAATTCATCAATAAAGCAGAGCGTTTTTACAATCAGATTGCCACACTATCTTACCAAATACGTAGCTTATGGCTCATCCCACATGTCTGTAACTTGTTGTTCTTCCATACCCGGAAAACAGCAATGAACTAAGTTATGAAGCACCACTAGCGCGCATTTGTAATGCGTGCTGATTTTCCTCTTCTAGCCATAAAGGCTCCAAATCACCAAGAATACACCAGGAGGAGGAAGGGTTCCGCCTGTGGTAATCTGTGTGAAATGAATTCAAATCAAGATAGCATTGGGAATAAGCCGTGGCAGACAGATTGCTTCACTTCGTTCGCAATGACGATCGTTGTAGAAAAAACCGCGTTCGCCGAAACAAACCTCAAAAGAACACATCATTATGCATTGCCCCCAGAAGTTTGATGCGAGGGTAAACCATATAGAT
>JBEPYD010000186.1:0-7694 GCA_041641575.1 Bacteroidales bacterium | reverse complement strand
AAATCTTGATGATTTTGGTGCCACAGGCCTTTACTTTATAGAGCTGTGGGATGATAAAGGAATGCGAATAGCAAACAGAAAGCTGCTTCTTGAATAGCTTACCGAAATTTTAAACAAAGCTTTAAAATATGCATGGGGATTTTCCTCATGCATTTTTTAATATGGCCTGTTTATACAGGCACTCCTGAAACTATTTTAAAATACAATCTTATAGTTCAGACAACTAAATGCTTAAGCCAACTTTTAATTCATTAATATATAATTCAAATACTCAAATCTCTTAAATATAAAAGTATAAATGCATTAACAAACACCCCCCAACCGGAGCCTTCCGGTTGGGGGGTGCAAATCCAAAAATTAACAATTAAATCAATTAAATAAACCAGATGTTAATCAAAACAGATCAAATGTTACAGAATCATTCAACTCTTCTGTTACTTCCTGATCTGAGGTTCCGTTTATTAAGGATATTACTGCTTTGTCAAGCAACTCCTGATCCTTTACGATTGTAGAAAGATCAAGCTCCAGCGTTTCAGTAAGATATGCCTCACAGGCATCGCCATTTGCATCGTGCTTAAGAATAACAGGAATAATGGGAGGATTGGTAAATAAGGCTATACCGTCCCACACCGCAGAGAACTCATGTGGTTTGCATCCACCAGAGTAACTAACTTCAACAAGAAGAATATTCCCGTTGCGTTCTATGCTGTTAATGGTAAAAGGCGCACCATTTCCACCCGGCCGCTGATAAAGGGCCTCCTGATATATTTTTGAACTCACATTACCGGTAACACTTACAGCTGTATCCTGCGCCTGATTTTCTTTTGGTTGTATTTCACAACCGGTAAAAACCAGTATTAAAGCAACTACTATGGTAATAAAAAATTTCATTCTGTTTGTTTTGTTTATCATTCTAATATTTCTTTCCTTTTAAAGATGCACAAAGCACCTTGAGGGTTGCGTCAACTTATAAACAATTAATGTGCCAAAAATAACTCATCAGCAAAGACAATAAATCATATTTTCACAATAAAAATAACAGCGAAAGAAAATAAATAACCGGTTGCAAATGCACAGATGAATGCTTTATTTTTGTTTAATAATTTTTTAAAATACATTTCATGAACTTAAACATACAAAACCAGTTTTTTATTGTCTGCGGAGCCACAGCAGGTTTTGGCGGCGCCATTGCCCGCAGGCTACTGGCAGAGGGTGCTGCAGTACTGGGAATAGCCCGCTCCGGGGAGAACCTGCAAAACATGCAGAAGGAATATGGCGATAAATTCTCTTTTCTAGAAGGTGATATTACTGCAGACAGTACCATTGACACCCTGTACGAGGAAGTTAAAGGCAGGCATGTCAGCGGCATTGTAGTGAATGCAGCAGGTCCACCATTGAAAGACACTCAAAAAGTTACACCTGAAGATTGGGACCTGGCGTACCATCAGGTATTCCGGTGGAAAGCATACCTTACGCAAAAATTTCTGCCTTTATTAAAAGAGCAGAACTACGGACGCCTGCTCTATATCGAATCCAGCTCTATAAAGCAACCTGTGGATAAGCTTGTGCTCAGCACCTCCATGCGCCTGGCTGTAACCGGGTATATGAAAACCCTGGCCGCGGAAATAGCCGACACCGGAGTTACGTTGAACATTATGGCACCGGGCTATCATGAAACTGACCGGGTAAAACAAATTGCCCGCGACAAAGGAGCGGCACAAAATATGGAACCTGAAGAAATTATCCAACAAACTATCAATTCCATTCCTGTAAAGAAAATTGGCGACCCAAATGATTTTGCAGCGCTGGCCTTGTTCCTTTTATCGCCTTTTTCAAAATTTGTTACCGGTCAGATTTACCCGGTAGATGGAGGTGTACTGAAAGGAACTTTGTAGCTTATGCCTGAAATTTTACTTCATTGGTGAGTGGCTTACCCTCATCAAATTCCTTGATGTTGTTTAGGGTGGTTTCTGCTATATTATGCATGGCCTCTTTAGTGAAAAAAGCCTGATGAGAGGTTATGATAACATTATTGAATGTCAGCAGCCGTGCAAGGATATCATCAGTAAGAATGTCATCTGAACGATCTTCAAAGAAATATTCCGCTTCCTCCTCATATACATCAAGTCCTGCAGCACCTACTATACCCTCTTTTAATCCTTCAATAAGATCAAATGTTTTGATAAGTTTACCCCGCCCTGTGTTGATTAGCATCACGCCATTCTTCATCATGTTTAGCGCATCCTTGTTTATCAGGTATTCAGTTTCAGGCGTAAGGGGGCAATTGAGTGAAATTACATCTGATTTTTTAAACAGTTCCTCATTTGTGGTGTATCGGGCTCCAGAGGCCTTCTCAAAATCTTTATCCGGATAAGGATCGCTCATCAGCACTTCCATTCCAAAGCCACGCAGTAGCTGTATCAGCACTTTGCCGATTTTTCCTGTCCCGACTACACCGGCCGTTTTCTGATACATATCAAATCCCATCAGGCCATGCAGGGAAAAATTGGTGTCGCGGGTACGGAAATAAGCCCGGTGAATTTTTCGGTTAAGGGTAAGCATAAGTGCTATGGCATGCTCAGCTACAGCGTGAGGAGAATATGCAGGTACCCTGACAATTGGAATCTGATCCTGTGCTGCTTTCAAATCCACATTATTAAATCCGGCAGACCGAAGTGCTATGAGTTTAATCCCAAATGACTTTAGCTTTTCTATTACCTCTGCAGAAATAATATCATTTACAAAGGCGCAAACAACGTCAGTACCTTGTGCTAAAACAGCATTTTCAGGAGTAATATTAAACTTAAAGTATTTTATTTCGTATCCGAACTGTTCTGCTATGGGTGTAAAAATTTCCCTGTCGTAGGGTTTGGTATCAAAAAATGAAATTTTCATAAAGGAAAATAATATTAGATTTAAAAACGATTTTTATTTGAAATTGCAGTCTTCTGAGCTTATTCCAATTATTTGGCTATTCTCAGAAAGCTTTCATAAAGCTAAACAGGACGCGCAACGTATGAGCGTCTTTTATTCAACAAGCAAAGGAAAAATAAGTTTTGCTCATAGGTAATTTATAAGCTATACAGAGAACATTGCGTATGAAAAATATTATTGTTTATATTTGTAAGGGTATATTTTGATATAAGGATGTAGTAACACGTATTAGTAATGGTAAGCACTTTACACCTTCTTCACCCATGATAACAGAAACCTTATACAGTCAATATTTCACAGCGCTGCTTGCCGGTAACCGGGTGCAATGCACAGAAATAGTTGAACAGTTGCTGGATAAAAACATTCCCATTTATGCACTTTATACAGATCTGTTTCAACGCAGCATGTATGAAGTGGGACGTTTGTGGGAAGAAAATAAGATATCTGTAGCCGTTGAGCACCTTACTACTTCAATTACTGAAAGCTTACTGGCACTGGTTTATCCAACCATTTTCAGTGCTCCCCATAAAAACAAATCAATTGTGGTATCGTGCAGCGCCAATGAATATCACCAGATTGGCGCCAAAATGGTAGCTGATGTTTTTGAACTAAACGGCTGGCATGGGTATTTTCTGGGAGCCAACACACCTGTAACTGATCTTATTAAATATATCGACAATAAAAAACCAGATTTGGTAGGTTTATCCCTGAGCATTTACTTTAATTTACCCGTACTTTCCAAAATTATTGATAACATTAACACACATTTTCCGGCACAGGATATTCTGGTGGGAGGTCAGGCCTTCCGTTGGGGTGGAAAAGAAGAACTACATAAAAAAAAGAATGTTTTATACCTGGAATCCCTGGATAAAATAGCACAGGTGGCAGAATGAACGCATCAAATCCCGAAAAATTTTTAAAAGAGCATATCAACAACCATTCCTCAAACATCCTGCTGGTGTTTGACAGGAACAGTATTATTCTAAATGCCAATCAATTTATCAAGAACCTTACCGGACAAAATCTTGTTGGTGCGCACCTGGAAAAGGTTTTTCTGTCTTTTGGCAAAACCAAGCCCTGGGAGGATATTCCTGAAACACCTGAAGAATTGAGGCTGTTGAACATCACAACCACCGACGGTAATCCTGAAACTTATTATTTTAGGTTTTACAAGGATGGAGAAGAAACTACTGCTATAGGGGAGCTTGACCAGAGAGAAATGCATGCACTGCGCCAGAGCATGATCAACCTGAATGCAGATTTGAGTAATAAAACCCGGGAGCTTCAGAAAAAAAATATTGAACTTGAGGAATTGAATAAAATAAAGAACAAATTCCTGGGTATTGCTGCACATGATTTAAGGTCTCCCCTTAATAGCATACTGGGGTTTTGCGAACTTCTTACAGATTATAATGATGCATTTGACGAATATAAAAAAGGCGAATTTCTTGACGGGATAAGGAGCAGTGCTAACTTTATGCTCTCACTGATAAATGATTTACTTGATGTAACCAAAATTGAATATGGGGCGCTGGAAATTAATGTTGATTTTATAGATATCAATCACCTTTTCAGAAAGGTAATTGATGTAAATCAAATGCTGGCCAATAAGAAAAAAATAAAAATCCTGTTTAGCCCGTTAAACACGGCATTCCTCTATCCTCTGGATGGTTTGCGATTGTTACAGGTAATGAATAACCTGTTATCAAATGCCATCAAATTCTCAGAAACCGGCACAACGGTAAATGTAAACATCAAAGAGAAGGAGGAAATTCTGCAGGTATCAGTAGCTGATCAGGGTCCCGGAATTCCGGAAGACGAATTATCTTTATTGTTCAAGGTTTTTAGCAAAACATCTATAAAAAGCAGCGATGGAGAATCGAGTTCGGGATTGGGTCTGGCCATATGCAAAAAAATTATTGAAAAACACGGGGGCGAAATTAACGTTATGAGCAAGGTGGGCCATGGTACAAAATTCTCATTTACATTGCCGGTTGCAGAAAAAAAAGAAAAACAATAGCATATTCTATGGATAAAATTCAGTTGCTTATTCAGGATTCAAAGTCTCTTTCTTCTACTTCAGCTAAGACATTCGAAGAATTTACAGAAAGTAAAGAATTGCTGGCACATTCTCTAAACAAAAAATTTTTTGAAAAATACAATGCAGAAAAACTTGTAGGAAAAGGGAATGTTGGCATGATGAAAAATAACCATCACAACCATTTGGATTTTATGGGTTCCCTGTTTTTTCGTTATAGCCCTGAAACATTTGTTAAAACTGTTATATGGGTATATAAAACGTATAAAGCGCATGGGTTTAGTGAAAAATACTGGCCGGCCCTGCTCTCCTTATTCATTGAAGTGTATCAACAAGAATTATCTCCAGAAACAGCAAAAGAGATTATCCCTTTTTACGAATGGCTCCAGAAGCATCATAAAACATTCCACAATTTAACTACAGAATAAGCAGCGGAATTATGGATAAGTATTTAAAACCCTCTATATGCAAGTATATAAATCAGTTTTTATAACTTTATATATATTGCTAATTCTAAATATAGCCTATCCATAAGCTAAGGTGTTTACTCTATAAAATTCAAATTCAGAGCCGGTCCCGCAAATCATGCGCGCGCACATAAAGATATAAAAACAAGGAGTTTACTAATGTAATGACTGTTTTTACATCAAGCTTAATGCAGATGTCAGACTTTCTATACCAGGATTAAGTAAACAAATCCTCGTCCCGCACAATCATTAACAAAGCCGAATGCGGAATGATATAATATTTTTCATTATTAAACTGAATTTCATAGCTACCTCCCTGTAAAAAAACAACCATATCCCCTTCCCTTGCCTGTAGCGGGATATATTTAACCTGCTCGGAATTGTTCTTCCATGGTTCTACTTCGTCAGTTATTCCCGGAATAGGATAACCCGGACCGGCTTTTATCACGTAACCGCTTTGCACTTTTTCCTTTTCCTGCACACCCGGAGGCAAATACAAGCCAGATTTGGTTTTATTCCTGGGAACCTTGGGTTTCACCAACAGCCTGTCTGCTACCATTATAAATTTCTCAATATCCTTTTCTTCAATACCAAGTGACATAAACTTCATTTTATTTTTTCCGAAGCCAAAATTACATAATTTTGAATGATAATTCATTAAACTGAATAAACCACACAATAATACTGAACGATGCAACAAACCGGCAGGTATATTATTTTTATAGGCATAGCGATAATTATCATTGGTATTATAATTTATTTTGTCGGCAACAAATTTCAATGGTTTGGAAATTTACCCGGGGATATAAAAATTGAGAAAGAAAATTTCCGCTTTTATTTTCCCATCACAACAATGGTAATAATAAGTGTTGTCCTTTCGCTGCTCGTACACATGGTGAGGAAGTTTTTATGATTAGCAAACCACGCGGAATTTTAAAAAATCAGGAGCCGGAATATTTTATCTGCATAATGCGAATATTGGTTGTATAATTTTTATCTTTGCGCAAATTTTGGTCCCGTAGTTCAGCTGAATAGAACGTCAGATTCCGGTTCTGAAGGTCGTGGGTTTGAATCCCGCCGGGATCACGGAAAACAAACTTAAAAGCCTGCAAAACATGTATTTGCAGGCTTTTATTTCATAAATAAAGCCGGTGCAAACATCCAAAATTTGCATTAGTTCAGGCAAGCGCAGTAAAAAGCATCACAGTTGTAGTCTAAATTTAATAGAAGGTCAGGCAAGAATTGTCGCTAATTGCACTGAGTTTAGTTTCTTAGCAGGGTTTACATCCAGTTTATAGGTAATATAAAAGAACCCGGTAAGCATGAAACAAACCCGTACCTGTATGCGTAAGTCTTTCTTTAAAATGTCCAGAATATCTTTGAGAATAATGCACCAATGAAGAAAATTTATACGAAATATTTATATATTTATTTAATTCGATATAAATTAGCAGCCCCATTAACACATTTATTGAAACTACGTTCATTATAAAAAATTTTCATGCAACAATTAAGGAGCGAGGCGGAACTTACAATTGAGCAGGTAAAAGCTATTGTACTGCAGGATGATGAAATTACCTTAGACAAGGAAAGCATGCTAAAAGTGCAGGAGAGTTTTGATTTTCTGCTCCGGTTTTCCAAAGATAAAATCATATACGGCATCAATACAGGCTTTGGACCTATGGCCCAATACCAGGTAGACAGTGACAGGCAAAAAGAATTACAGTATAACCTTATCCGCAGCCATGCTGCCGGGGCAGGCGAAAAAATTCCTGACAGCTATGTAAAAGCTGTTATGCTCTCACGTTTAAATTCAATTGCAAAGGGAAATTCAGGCATTCATCCTTCCTGCGTGGAATTATTGCAGGATATGATTAATAAAAATGTTTTCCCATACATTCCCGAGCATGGTGGAGTAGGCGCCAGCGGCGACCTTGTGCAGCTCTCTCACCTGGCCCTTGTAATGATTGGCGAAGGAAAAGTCACCTGGCAGGGTGATGTGTTTCCAACCCATGAAATTTTTAGAAAGTTAAACCTGAAACCCATAAAGGTAGAACTTAGGGAAGGCCTTTCACTTATAAATGGTACTTCCGTGATGACGGGAATTGGCATGGTGAATGTGATAAAGGCAAAACAATTGTTGCAATGGAGCCTTGCAGCATCCTCCATGTTAAATGAAATTGTTGAATCGTTTGATGATCATTTTTCAAAGGAATTAAACGCGGTAAAAAAACATTGCGGGCAGGCATATATTG
>JBEPYD010000185.1:0-7741 GCA_041641575.1 Bacteroidales bacterium | reverse complement strand
TATTTATTTTAATTACTTTTTTGAAAAGGTACAGAATGTAGAAGCTAAATATCTGTTTCTTTCATTTGCTATGCTTTTTGGCGCATATTTTTTTCGGATTGCTCGATTTATGATACTCTTTTCAACTAAATCAGTTGGAAAATTATTTGGAATATCAACTTTGCATTATTTTTTTAACCGAATAATGCCTGCCCGAAGTGGTGAGGCAACGCTGCCCGTTTTATTAAAAAAATATCTCAATATTTCCTATTCTAAAGGAATTACAGGCTTGGTATTCTTACGTTTAATTGATTTTTACGGCATAATCCTTATCTTAGTTTTGGCATCATTGAGGATATCGGTGGTGGGTTTTCAACCCATTATAATTACTTCCCTAAAAGCATTGACCTTTCTTTTAATTATCATTTCCGTGTTTCTTTTTTTATTGCCCAAAACGGGAGTGAAAATATTGAGCGGCTTATTATTGTGGATTGCTGGGATGCTAAAGCAGAAGTTAAAAGATAAACTTCTTAAATATGTACAAGCACTAGATACTTTTATCCATGAAATGCCAGCCTTGTATGTTCCCGGAATAGTTTTAATGTCTTTTGGCAGCTGGTTATTGATTTATTTGTATTATTATTTTATTATATTGTCGTTTGGGTTACCTTTTACCTTTCCGGAAGTTACCTTTGCTTCAAGTATTTCAAATTTAACGCTTATTTTACCTTTGAGTGCAGTGGGGAATATAGGTACATTTGAGGCCGGATGGACTGCAGGCTTTGCCCTTCTTGGGATGGAGGCGGAGGAAGCAGTACAAATTGGATTTTTTTCTAATATCTATGCAACCATTATAACTTCCATTTTAGCATTGGCAGGTTGGATGATGCTCTCAATTAAAAAACATTAGTTTTCTTCTTATTCAAGGCGATAACTATACCCCTTAAAATGCTTTACAGAAACATCATCAAACCAGGCGCGTTTCTTTCCACTATAATACAAATACATGCTGAGGGTTGAATCCTGGAAATTTTCAGGAATTACCACCTTTTTTTCAACCTGTACCCAGGCATTTGCTTCGTCTTCCAGGTCAATATGCGAATGGTAGAACTTTTGCAGGCTGTCTGCCTGCAGTACAATGGTACCTTTGTTATCTTCACTGAGACGCATGGCATTTATATGAAATACATCACCAGGGTTTACATTGTTAATTCTGATGTTCAGGTCATACAAATGCTCCGTACCAAGACCTATGGCTTTGTTTCCGGAGTAACTTTTTTCGTTATTCAGGGTAACAGGCCGTTTCAAGCGAAAGGTTGTTGTTTTATTGTCAAATATATCTGAAGAATCGGTGGTTTCAAAATCAATAAAAACGGAATCATGCAAGGCTGGAGGTATAATGGAAAAATTTTCTTTTTCTGCTGGTAATTTGAATAAGAATACCTTGTTCCGGAATATCCCCGCACAGTGTTTCGTGTACGGTTGTATATCTTCCATTTGAATGATATTTTCAAAATCGTAAACCATCAGGTAATCTGCTCCTCTTTCCATTAAATATGGGATAACAGAATCAAAGTTGTCATCAAAAAACCAGTCTGTGGTATATTGCGTCCATCCCTGCCTGTCCATAAAATATAAAGCAAAGGGGTTATAACCCGGCAAATAAATTATCCTGTCATCCGGAGATACCCCATTATCTTTCAACCAGCTATTTATCTGATACATTTCCTTCTGCTCGTAATTTGCCGGATTTTTGTAATATTTGTGGGCAAATACTTTTTGGCTGTAATTTGCATTAAGGATGATAAGCAGAACAAGTACAATTTTTATGGGAACAGATTTAAATAATTTCTCACTGTTTTCTTTTATCCCATGCATTACCGTAAGAGAGAGCATTGCCAGAAATACCCATGAAGTGATGAAATAGTAATCGTGATGCAGTATTTTGTAGTAGAAGAGCATAAAAACGGATAGAGGGAGTATTGCAGAAAAAAATGTAAGGGTTTTTAAGGTGTAATTATACTTTTTCTGTTTCATTACCAGAATCAGCAATTGACAAACCATTAAAACAATTAGCCAGGGGCTTAAGAAAACCTTTCCCCAATTATTGATAAATGAATACCAGATGTTTTTTATGCTTTCGGCTGACAAGCTCCAGATTGTAATGGTATAGGTGGTGTAATACTCCGCCTGGTGCTGTTTATTATAGTGCATTGCAAACAGCACCCATGCCACTATTATGGTGAAAGAAACCAAGACCACCCATGGGAAAGCCTTGTAGCTTATCAGGTTTTCTTTTCCTTGCCTTCTGTAACTGATTAGTTTATCTGATAACCAAAGAAATATAGCTGCCCCTAAAATCACCAGGGAGGTAATCTTGAAAAGAGCTGCCATCGTGAGTAAAATTAAACTTACCACGATGGATTTTTTTGTTTTGGTAAGTGTATGTACTACCAGATAATAAATGCCGGCAAATACAAAGGACAGTGAAACAGTATCAATTACGTAATTGGATCCATAGAAGAAGAGGAGGGGCGAAACAAACACCAGGAATGGCAGTGCTACAGACCAGAAAATATCCTTCAGCAGCAAGCGGCAGGTCTTATGAAAATACCACATACCACCAAAAAATATAAGGGTATGTAAAATACGCATGATATAATCTTTTGGGCCTGTAATATGGTATATTATTGCTGTAACATAGTATGTGAGTGGTAGTTCTCCAGGGCAGGCAAAGCCTGTGGTAAAATCATCAGAATTCAGGATGTGGTTTTCAGGGCAGAAAAAATTCATGCCTCCCTTATAGTAATTCAAAGCAAAAGAAAGGTTATCTGTTTGCCGCCATTTATGTATGGAATGCGGGGGCTGGAGTATTGTTGTATGCCAGGAAGCAACAATAAAGTAAAGCACCGCAATGCTCAAAAACAGAAGGGATGCTTTATGCTTATTCATGCGCAGGAGAAATGATTTGCTACCTCCCTTTTATTTTGAAATAGGCATGGCATATGTTTTTACATCTTTTCCGGTAATTTCTTTATCGGTAAGGATAATTAACCGCTCCAGCACATTTCTGAATTCCCGTATGTTCCCGGTCCATGTAATCTTCTGAAGTTCCTCAATGGCATCGGGGTTGATTTGTTTCTTAGGCATGCCATATTCACCACAAATTTGCTCATTGAAATGTTCTGCCAGCAAGGGGATATCTTCAATACGGTCATTAAGGGAAGGTACCTGGATAATAATCACGCTGAGGCGATGATAGAGGTCTTCACGAAAATTATTTTGTTCTATTTCTTTTTTCAGTTCCTTGTTGGTGGCTACAATTACCCGCACATCTACTTTTATATCTTTATCGCTACCCACACGGCTTATTTTATTTTCCTGCAGGGCCCGCAATACTTTGGCCTGCGCAGAAAGACTCATATCCCCAATTTCATCGAGGAAGAGTGTACCGCTATTGGCTTGTTCAAATTTGCCAATGCGTTGTTTATGTGCGGAGGTGAAAGAACCTTTCTCATGCCCGAAAAGCTCACTTTCGATAAGTTCAGAGGGGATGGCTGCACAATTTACCTCTACAAAAGGAGCGCCCCGACGGTTGCTCTTCTCATGAAGGGCGTGGGCCACCAGCTCTTTTCCTGAGCCATTGGGGCCGGTAATGAGCACGCGTGCTTCGGTTTCTGCCACTTTATCAATCATATCGCGCACCTTTTGAATGGCTTTGGATTCGCCCACCATGCGGTAAGCCTTACTTACCTTCTTCTTCAGCACCTTCGTTTCAGTAATAAGGGTAGATTTATCCAGGCCATTCCGTATGGTTATCAGCATACGGTTAAGGTCAAGGGGTTTTTCAATAAAGTCGTATGCACCTTTTTTAATGGCCTCCACGGCAGTGTCGATATTTCCGTGTCCGGAAATCATAATCACCGGCATTTCAGGATAGTCGTCTACTATTTTTTCCAGCACTTCAATACCGTCCATGCCGGGCATTTTTATGTCGCAAAGTACAATTTCGTAGCTGTTGGTTTTTAATTTTTCAAGGCCCTGCTGGCCATCTTCTGCAAGGTCTACAGTATGTTTTTCATATTCAAGTATCTCTTTCAGGGTATCCCGGATACCTTTTTCATCATCTATTACAAGAATATTTGCCATAAGTCTTTATTTTGAAAATATTGAAGATAAAACACCCTCTTTAAGTGAATAATCTGTTTGATACAGGTTTTTAATACCTGTTTTCTCCAGTGTAAAGGTAACAAAAATTGAGGCAAGCACAATCATCTCTATGCGCATGGGTTCCATGCCTGGCATTTGCTTCCGCTCTTGTGTTGTACTGGCTGTAAGTTTTCGGGTCAGCAATTTAAATGCATCTTCATCAATTTTCACACAAGTTGGATTTATGACTTCTACTGCGGCTTTGTTTTCCAGCATCATCATACTGCGAAAAGTATCAAAAGACCCTGATGCACCAATAAGGGAAGTGGCGCCATATTTTGGAATTACTTCAGAGAAAGAAGCCAGCTTTTCTTCAAGAAAAGTTTCTAACTGTTTTATCTCCGTTGATGTGATGGGTTCTGAAGGATTAAACTTATCCAGTAAACGGGCGATACCTACATCATAACTACGTGCCCATAGCGGCCCGTTTTTATCGGCAAAAATGAATTCATTGCTTCCTCCGCCAATGTCGAGGATTAAAGAAACCTGCTCTGTAAATGGGAATGCCTTTTTTACACCCTGATAGATGAGCTGTGCTTCTTCATCACCAGAAATAATCTTAATATCAATACCGGTTTTCTCCAGCACTGTTTGTTTAAATTCAAGGCCATTGCCGGCATCCCGAATTGCTGAGGTGGCAAATGCAAATACCTGATCAGCTTTGTGATGTTTAATTTTCTCCTTATGGCTGATCATGGCACTCACCCCTCTTTCGATGGCTTCCGGAGTGAGTAAACGATGGTTTATGCCTCCCAGGCCTAGCTTTACCGGGAGTTTATCATTATAAATAACGTTGTAATTATCATTATCCGTACCTTCTGCAATTAGCAGGTTAAAGGTGTTGGTACCCAAATCTACAATGGCATATCGCATTCAGGAGAGTTAATTTTTGTAGCGAATCCATTTCCACAACTCGGCATAGTTCACCTTTTTACCATACATTAAAATCCCCACACGATAAATTTTGCCTGCAAGCCATGTGGTAAAGATAAAAGTTAACACTAAAAGGGCTGCAGAAAGAGCAAGCTCCCAATAAGGAACACCAAAAGGTATCCGCACCATCATAACAATAGGGGAGGTAAATGGTATGATAGAAAACCAGAAAGACAGGGGACTTTCCGGAGAGTTAATCGTATTAATCATCACAAATATACCAATAATCAAGGGTATGGTGATGGGGAACATAAACTGCTGGGTATCAGTTTCATTATCCACAGCTCCGCCTATGGCGGCAAATAGTGAGCCATAAAGCAGGTATCCGCCCAGGAAGTAAAAAATAAATGAACCGATCATTACCCCAATATTTATATCGCGCACTGCTTCCAGCACATTTTGTATCTGCACCATATCCTCACTGATGGCTTCCTGTGCTACCGCAGCGTTCTCACCTCCTGCAGCCTTTTCGCCATCTTCAAATAAACCTGTTGGGTTCAGGGCTTGTTGGGTGGGTGTCTGGCTCAATTCGGGAAAGAGTGTTGCCTGTACCACAGTAACAATGGTAAAGGTAAGCACAATCCATAGCACGAATTGGGTTAAACCTACCAGCGCGATGCCCACGATTTTACCCATCATGAGCTGAAAGGGTTTTACAGACGATACCATTACTTCTACAATGCGGCTGGTTTTTTCTTCAATTACACCACGCATTACCTGTGCCCCAAAGAGGAAAATAAAGAGGTAAATTAAAAAACCACTGGCATAGCCCACGGCCATAGAAACTCCGGCATTACTTTCTTTTTCTGATCCGTCATCCGTTATTTTAAAATTCCTGATGCTGATATTCGTTTTTACTGAGGCCATGATTTCATCAAGGTTCTCAATATTATACGCTGCAAGCTTTTGGTCTTCTATTTCTTTTTCCAGCGCATTGGAAATATGCATGTTTACACTAATTCCGGGTTGTTTATCACTATAAAAGATAACCGTATTCGGCGCATAAGTTACAATATGGCTGATGTATAAAACACCATAATATCCCCTTGCTTTAAAAGTGTTTTTTAAGAGATCAATATCTTCATTTTCTAAATACTCGAACTTTAAACTCTCCGTGTCCGGGATGACATTATGGAACATTCCTGAACTATCAACCACAGCAACAACTTTTTCCTCCGTATCCTCTATTTGTGCCATCCAAATGGGTACAATCATCATGGCAGCAAAAAGTATGGGCCCCAGGATAGTCATTATCATAAAGGATTTTTTTCTAACCCTTGTAAGGTATTCCCGCTTAATAATTAACGATGTTTTACTCATTGCTATAGGCTTTTATAGGGTTACGGTCTGGTTGGTTTCTTCCACTACTTTTATGAAAATATCGTTCATGCCAGGCAGAACTTCTCTGAAGGAGATGATATGAACCGAATTGATAATAAGTGATAACAGCCGGTTTTCGGTAACCTGCTCGGTAACTTTTATAATGGCCGTATGTATTCCCTGGTTATCAGTAAGTGATTTTATGGTATACTTTTCATTTAGTGCCAGCTTCAGCTTTTCCGGATCACCTGTGAACGAAAGCTCATAAATATCAGATTTATAGGTATTCCTTACCTCACTGATTTCTCCTTCCAGGATAACCCTGGACTTGTTGATTAGGGTAATGTGATCACACAACTCCTCAACAGAACCCATGTTGTGGGTGGAAAATATCACCGTTGATCCTTTTTCGCGCATACTCAGGATTTCCTGCTTAAGAATATTTGCATTAATGGGGTCGAAACCACTGAAGGGTTCATCAAAAATGAGCAGGGGTGGTTCATGCAGAATGGTTACAATAAACTGAACCTTTTGCTGCATACCTTTTGAAAGTTCTTCAACTTTTTTATCCCACCATCCCTGGATTTCGAATTTTTCAAACCAGTATTTTAAGCGCTTTAGGGCATCATTTTTTGAAACACCTCTCAGCCTTGCAAGGTAAAGGGCCTGCTCACCTACCTTCATTTTTTTGTAGAGGCCTCTTTCTTCCGGCAAATATCCGATAAGCGATACATCCTCTGCTTTTAAAGGACGGCCATTAAAGAAAAGAGCACCTTTATCGGGTGCTGTTATCTGATTAATAATACGAATTAGGGTAGTTTTACCTGCGCCATTCGGTCCTAAAAGGCCAAAAACGGAACCTTTAGGAACGGAAATACTAACGTTATCAAGTGCTACAAAATCCCCGAATTTTTTCTCAACATTTTCTGCCCTGAAAATTTCCATGGTACACGAATATTTAATTAATACAACATTCTATCTTCTATTCAAAGTAACTCTTCATTTTTTCGAAGAAGTTTCTTTCGGTGCTATTCGGCTGTGGTGTAAAGTTATCAGAATTTTTGAGTTTTTCAAGCACTTTTTCTTCTTCCTTGCTTACTTTTTTGGGTACCCATACATTAATATTCACAAGCAGGTCTCCTGTTCCGTAACCATTTACCTCAGGAAGTCCTTTACCGCGGAGCCGCAAAATTTTTCCCGGTTGTGTTCCCGGATCTATTTTTATTTTCACTTTGCTTTCCACAGTTGGCACTTCCACCGTAGTTCCCAAAGCGGCCTCAGGAAAGTTGATAAAGAGGTT
>JBEPYD010000184.1:0-7773 GCA_041641575.1 Bacteroidales bacterium | reverse complement strand
GATCGAACGATATTTGGAAGAAGAGCCAAAGGAATATCGCTCAGTAACGCAATGGGATTACAATATTATTTATTCCATAGAAGATAAAACAATTCGTATTTTGGAGATTATTCACACAAGAGAACACCCAGACAACCGACAAAGAGCAAAGCAGTAACTACCAAAACCCCTCAGTTGGTATAAGTAGAAATTTTTTAATTCTGAGTTTGTCATAGTGAAAGGCTCATGACCGTCTATTATGGTTTGTTGAAAGCGCGGGGAATAGTGCAGTGTAGTGTCTTCCTTTACCACTTAGCATCCCACGCTACCGCGATTTTGCAGCTCATGCTGTCATGCTTCTCTGTTTCATTGCTCTATATTTACAAACAAAGTAAACAGATTATGTTTGGTCAATGAGAAGCAAATTCAACTTGAGCTCTTTTAGAATTAAAGCGTGCTTAATGTTAGGATGGTACTTCCCTGAGCAAAGCATGGAATGTTATTGAACGCTTTTCGGAAGATATTGACCTTGTACAGGATAAACAATTCCTCGGTATTAACTTTTCTGAATAAGCTCCAATCACTATAATGCACAAAAAAAATCCCTGTAAGGTTTGTCTTACAGGGATTTGCTTCATTTTGCTTTTTTGTTCCGCGGAGAAAGAGGGATTCGAACCCCCGGTACCTTGCGGTACAACGGTTTTCAAGACCGCCGCATTCGACCACTCTGCCATTTCTCCGCTGCAAAAGTAGAAATTTTTTTTTGAATCAAAACATTTTATCCTGAATTTATTCCTTCACTTTGAAAACGTCTGTTGCTGCTGATTCAACCCAAACATTGTCAATAAATTACCCGATTCTGGAAAAAATGCCGGATTTTATTAAAAATATGGCCGATTTTATTAACAATAGTGGATTTTATTACCGTGAAATTTGCTAAAGACCAGAAATAATCTATATTTGTAGACAAATTGACACTTTAAAATATTTTTCTAACCCTAAAAAATTTTTATTATGAACAAGCAACAATTAATTGATGCAATGGCAGACAAAGCTGGTTTAACTAAAGCTGACGCTAAAAAAGCACTTGATGCTTTTGTAGATACTACTGCAGATGCATTAAAATCAGGTGACAGGGTAGCTCTTGTAGGTTTCGGTTCTTTCTCTGTTTCTAAAAGAAATGCCAGAACAGGCAGAAACCCTCAAACTGGCAAACCAATCACTATTGATGCCAAAAAAGTGGTTAAATTTAAAGCTGGTAGTGAACTTGCTGATACTGTTCAATAATAAAGACATTTTTGTTATTGGGGGGGAGCTTGTTGGCTCCCTTTTTTTATGCCATTTTTTTTAGAATTTGTATATTTGATTATGGATAAGACCACAAAAAAAGCCCTGATAAAATACTTTGAGCCTTATGTGACCGAAAGGCGGGCTTCCCTTTTGAAAAAAATTCTTGAATTGCGCACCCGATATATTACAGTGGTTCTGGAAGATGTTTATCAGTCGCACAACACAAGTGCAGTTTTACGCAGTTGCGACTGTTTTGGCATTCAGGATGTACATATAATTGAACATCGCAATGAATTTAAATTAAATAAAGACATTGCACTGGGAGCTTCCAAGTGGCTCACGCTAAAAAAATACACCGGAGAAAACCCCTCTGAAGAACACCCCATCAATATCCTGAAAAAAGATGGATACCGGATTGCAGCCACTTCACCAAGAAAGGGTTCTACAAGTATCTACGACTTTGACATCAACAAAGGAAAAACAGCTTTCTTTTTTGGTACTGAGTTAAAAGGACTATCAAAAGAATTAATGGATAAGGCCGATGAAATGGTGCATATTCCAATGCATGGTTTTACAGAAAGTTTTAACATTTCTGTTTCTGCAGCATTAGTCCTTCAGCAAGCCATACAAAAATTACATCAGAGCAATATTCACTGGCAGTTATCGCCCGATGAAAAAATTGACCTGAATTTAGATTGGTTAAAAAAAACAGTAAAGTCGGCTGAGTCTCTGGAAAAGAAATTTTTAAGTGCCTGCGGTAACTCTTTCTCTTAAATATCGTAATCTTTAATATAGAAGTTAAAAAATAATTTTATTATATTTGACGAATCATATTTTTTAACAGATAAAAAGATGGATTAATTTGATATAAACCAACATTATTTAAGGCAATATCATTGACAGGAGGCTGAGAGCCATTGGAAAACGAAAAATCTTTATAGTATGAATTGTATAATTATTGACGACGACAAATTATCCCGCAGAATTGTAGAAGAGTTTGTAAATAAAACAGACGAATTACAATTACTGGCTGCCTATGAAAATGCTGTTGACGCTATCAATGCCCTTAAGCAGGGCGATCCGATTGAATTGATCTTTCTTGATATCGAAATGCCTGAAATGAGCGGCATTGATTTTTTAAATACACTAAAGAATCCACCGCAAATAGTTATTATTTCTTCAAAAGAGAAATATGCCCTTGATGCTTTTGAATATGATGTAACAGACTATCTTTTGAAACCCATTTCTTACAGCCGTTTCTATAAAGCTGTAGATAAGGCATTAAACAGGTACAACAAGAACAAACTGGACAGCGTGGGAAAAGATGAAATCTTCATCAAGAAAAATTCCACACTGGTGCGGCTGAAATACGAAGATATTCTATGGGTGGAAGCACTGGAAAATTATGTGATATTTAATACCTTCACAGACAAATACACCATTCACTTTACCATGAAGGCCATAGAACAAAAATTACCTCAGAATAAATTCACCCGGGTACACCGTTCTTATATTGTAAATACCAGCAGTATAAATGTTATTGAAGACAATGCCATCATTATTAAAACACACGATGGAAATAAAATGATACCTATTGGTAAATCATACAAAGACAAGCTTATGGGTGATATTAACCTGATGATAAAATAAACTTGTAAAATCACAGATACAGACCGGGAAATAGCATTTATTTCCCGTTTTTTTTTATATGGAACCAAGAAAGGAATTATTAAGGCATCTGGCACCTACATCAGATGCACCGTTAAATTTTGAAGTAGATCATGCCAAAGGGGTTTATATTTATAGTCCTGATGGATCGTCATGTTTGGACCTTATCAGTGGAATTTCAGTAGCCAATACAGGGCATGCACACCCGAAGGTTACTGAAGCAATTAAAGCCCAGGCTGAGAAGTTTACGCATGTAATGGTATATGGAGAATACGTGCAGTCACCCCAGGGCGATTATGCCAAAGCTTTAACTTCCTGCCTTCCGCAAACACTTAATACCGTATATTTTGTAAATTCAGGCAGCGAGGCAGTTGAAGGGGCTCTAAAACTGGCAAAAAGAGCCACCGGAAGACATGAAATTCTTGCTTTTAATAATGCATACCATGGAAGCACGCATGGCGCCCTTAGCGTGATGGGTGATGAACGACTGAAACAACCTTACCGGCCGCTTTTACCGGGAATTTCTCATGCTGCATTTAATGATGATGCTGCATTGGAAAGTATAACAGAAAAAACCGCTGCTGTAATTGTAGAGCCAATACAGGGAGAAGCAGGGGTAAGGGTTCCAAAAGATAATTTCCTAACCAAACTGAGGGAAAAGTGTGATACAACTGGCACGCTGCTTATGTTTGACGAAATACAGACGGGGTTTGGGCGTACCGGAAGTATGTTTGCCCTTGAAAAATATAATGTTATCCCGGATGTGTTGATACTTGCCAAGAGCCTTGGCGGAGGTTTACCGCTGGGCGCTTTCATTGCCGATTATCCACTCATGGAAAAACTTGCACTAAATCCGGTGCTTGGGCATATAACCACATTTGGCGGGCATCCGCTTTCATGCGCTGCAGGTAAAGCTGCCCTGGATGTAATATCAGATGGTCAGCTGCCTGAAAAAGCCATAGAGAAAGGCGGGCTCTTTAAAGATCTTCTCCGGCATACACAGATAAAGGAGTTGCGGGGCGAAGGGCTTTTTATGGCTATACAATTGGAGTCTTTTAACCATGCCAAAGAACTGATGCACCTGGGCGTGAAGCATGGCTTTCTCACTGATTGGTTCCTGTTTTGCGATAATGCCGTTCGTTTAGCGCCACCACTCGTAATTACAAAAAATGAAATAGAAACAGTGTGTGAAAAGATAATAACAGCACTGGATCAGTTGGAACAAAGTTTATAACAGTTTTTTCCGCCTTTAAAACTATACATGAAAATTAAATTGCTGTATAAATTTGAAGAAAATTTGGAATACCCGTACTAATTATACGCGGAAGGCAAAAATTTATCATGAAGTTAGGAACTTTTTTATCTTCTCATGAAACTGCCTGGCTTTTTTGGCCGGCCCATTGGCATATCCTACGAATGGAAAGGTAATGAGATAAATATTCTCTCCACTATGCCGAAGGTAAGCCCCGTTTGCAAACCCTGACCGAAATTTCAAAACATGATGCTCCTGATCCATAAATTCAATTTTCCATGATTTTGAAATCTGGTTACACATATCCTGGAATGTTGAAGCAGAAGAAACATGAAATTGAGATTCCTGAAGATTGTAAAAAGCCGGAGTATCAGATATTTCATTATTCATCAGGTACTGAAGTTTATCCTTTATCATATACCAGTACATTCCACAAAACATAAAAGTAAAGATAGCCCCCATATAGAGGCTTTCAACCAGAATGTCGTTAAGATATGTTCTACCAGCCCATAAAAAGTCTATGAGTAAGCTAATAGCAATATAACCCACGACATAAATAAGGAACACAACTACGATGAATGACAGGTATTTTTTCATTTTATTTGCCGGTTAATGATGATTATTAACTCACCTATACAAAAATAATAAAATCACGGGCAAAAGTCAAGATTTCGCTAATAAAAAATATTAATCCCTGTGTTTTTATCAATTAGTGTACGAGTGTATGCCGGCAGATATCCTCAAGCCTTTGCTCATCCAATTCCAAACCAAAGCCGGGTTGAAAATCAGCAGCAAAATAACCCTTTTCATCTCTGTAGGTTGGCTTTGATTTAACACAGGATAAGTATGCATCCGAATCCTGCTCTTTTTCAATAGCTTCTACCCATAGGGCGCCCACACCTATAGCTATCTGCTGCCAGACATTGCATGCCGGCCCTACCAGGCTGTCATCGCCCACCATAATGTCTGCATTAAATTTTTTAATCTTTTTTGCAAATGGGTTCAGGTCTCTTAAACTTCCCATGCTGGCCGGGTGAAAATTAAAGACTGCTCCCATACCTGGCTGTGCTATCTTGAGACCATGCCATGCCGGGCGCAGGGGATAATCAGGCACAAGCTTTAGTGGTATCACTAACTTTTGAAGTTCTATCCATTGCTCTACACTCAGGGTGGCCGGATCTTCCATTGCATCTAATCCTGAATGATGCAATTCCTTCATCACTTCAGCTAATTGCTCCACAGACGACCAATTTTTATAACCTCTGTTAGCATCAGCTAAAATCATAGATTCATCGCCCAATGCTTCCCGGGCCAGTATGGCAATTCTCTTGTCTAACTTTGTATCACCAAACATTTTAAATTTAACATGAGAATTTAGATTTAATCTAATGGCCGCTTGAATTTGGGAGGAAATTACGTCTAAATCTTTTTGTAATATGGTATATAACCCTGGTACGGACCTGTGCTCAGTCATATCAAGCAATTCTACCGCCGGAACTTGCGCAATTTTTCCTGCCAAATCAAGTAAACACATTTCAATAACTTCCATTTGACCAACTGATAATTTGCTATTGGCATCCACTTGCTCATCGGTAATAAATTCAAAGGCTTCTTTCACTGTCATCCCCTTAAAAGGCTCTAGAAATGTGCCCCATTCCGCTATGTCCAGATCCGGATTATTTGTGGAGGCTACCATCTCCGACCAGCCGTGGTGCGCTCCAGCTCTGAATTTTATAAAAGCATGCTGTCGGTTGTACCATGTACCCCAGGAGAAATGTCTTACGGTATTAATATCGTACCTGTAAACTTTTATCTCATCAATAACAAAATCTTTGTTATCAAACGCTACGAATGATAAAGCTGGAAAAACAGCCAAAGATTTTGATAATGTGCTGATGAATTTTCTTCTTTGCATTCAATTTATGTGTTTAAAAAATATCTTAAAACTCAACCTTTATTATTTGGATCATAGACACTTAACAAACCGCTGGTAGCTACTGAATTTTCTACATTACTATTCATGATTATCTGCCCGAGAACGATACCTCCCCATCCGGCCTGGTGAATAACAGTTTCAAAGCCTTCGGGATTTTTTATCTGAAGCGGAGCATCCATAAAAGTGTGGGTGTGCCCGCCGAGAATGAGATTAATTCCGCTTACTTTTTCTGCAAGCTGAACATCAGAAATGATCTGTGAATTTTCATATTTGAGACCAAGATGAGAAAGGCAAACGATAATATTGCATCCTTTCTGCTTCAAATCAGCAACAATTTCTTTCGAAACACCTATAGGATCCAGGTATTTTGTATTTCCATACTGTTTGGGAGAAACCAATCCGGAAAGCTCAATTCCTAATCCAAATACCCCCACCTTAAACTCACCTTTCTGAAATATACGGTTTGGTTTAAATTCATTTTTAAGAATGGTACGGTTAAAATCATAGTTGGCAGACAGTATTGGAAATCCGGCGTATGGAAGTACTTCTTTCAACCCTTCAAGCCCATTGTCAAATTCATGATTACCCAAGGTAGCTGCATCGTATTGCATTTTTGTCATTAGCTCCAGTTCTGGTTTCCCCTTAAAAAAGTTGAAATAAGGTGTTCCCTGAAAAATATCTCCGGAATCAAAAACCAGTACATGTTGATTTTCACTCCTGATTTTTTCAATTAGAGCTGCACGGTGCGCCATTCCTCCATGTCCGGAATGTTTGCTGTCGGCAGGGAAAGGTTCAATGTGAGAGTGCATATCATTGGTATGCAGAATAACAAGATTTCCCTCATCCTTATTACACGCTGATAAAAATGTTGCTCCACCTGAAACAGCGAGTGTAGTAAGAATAGATTGCCTTAAAAAACCACGTCGGTTCATATATCAACTTTTATTCATTTATTTTGCCGCCTACCTTTAATCCTGCATCACTTAAGTCTTCAATATATTCAATAATGATATCCCGCAAGGCTTTCCCCTCTGACCCCAGTGGCACAATTCCGGGTAAAAAATCAAAACCTCCGCCACCATTGGCAAGGTAATCACTCATTACAAAAATATATTTTTCTTTTGATGCCAGTGGCTTATTATTAATCAGTATATTAATTGCTTTTGAATCCTGAATATCATACCGTGCCGGATAAATGGTATAACGATCGGATGCGGCTGCTTTATCAAAGATTTTCTGCACATCAGCACTTTCAAGCTCCAACATCACCAGGGTATTCTCAAAAGGCATAAGTGCAAATATCTCGCCTACAGTTATAGCCCCCTGTAAAATTGGTGCACGTATTCCACCCCGTGAATTCATGAGTGCAGCATCTATATTTTTGCCATAATATTCACGTGCTTTTTCATATTGCACTTTGGTGATAAATTTTCCCAGGGTAGTTTCTCTTTTACCGGGCTCAAGTATAAGATCGCGGGCTGCATAGCCAATAACCTTGTTCATTTGGGAATCAAGTTCTGCCTTTAAGGGTGCAATAAAATCAACATATTCTCTGTCTGGCACTATTGTGTCAGAAACCTTTATCGTAAGCCCATTTACAGAAATGTGCGGATTTTCTTTTTTGCATGATATTGCTATAAATAAACTG
>JBEPYD010000183.1:0-7783 GCA_041641575.1 Bacteroidales bacterium | reverse complement strand
CTGTACCGGGAGGATTTTCCTTCCGGTAAATACTTTGCATATCCGCGCAATCTAAGTCAAGAATATCCATTGTGCGAAAAATCACGGGTAACTCATCCTTTATAAATGTTTCTTTTTTAAGTTGCCGGGCTTTTTCCACACCATCAGGAGAGACAAAATATCCAATACCTCTTTTATTATAAATAATATCATTCTCCTGAATGTAAGTAAAGGCACGCATGGCGGTATTTGGATTAACCTCCATGGTCACTGCAATTTCCCGAACGGAAGGAATCTTTTCCTCAGCCTTCCATTTTCCTAATAAAATCCGCTCGCAAAAATAATCGGCTATTTGCAGATAAATCGGTTGTGTACTTCTGAATTCCATAATTATACCTCCCTTTCCTTAATTCTAAAATAGGTTACAAGAAGAAAAAATGGTCCCACGAGTCCCCAGAAAACAAAATCAGCAATATTTGGAAATGTCTGTTCAAAAAATGCTTTGGTAACAGGATCTGCATCTCCGGGGAAACTTCCGTTAAATCCGCTACCACCAAAAAGCAGAAGAGATAAAATGCCGCTGTATGCACTTACAACAAATCCAACTACAATAATGGAAAGAATTACTTTAAAGAAGTTAAACCTCTTAAAATACGCGGCCCCAGTGAGAAACAGTGTTTGTGTAACAAGGTAAATACCAAATACTTTAATCACATTTTCTTCAAAAATATTGTGAAGCACGAATGGATATCCAAAAACTGTGCTGCCAAAAATTGCCGTAAGTAAAGAAAGCAGGAATAAAAGAACCATACTTAACAGTACATAAGCAGGACCGGTCAGCAGCCAACCTGCAGCAAGTCTGTCCAGCGGGGAAGCAGGAAGGGTAAGATAGAAATTCCCCTTTACATGGCTATTAAGTTCCGGGTATGCCATGGAAGAGAATATGTATCCACCCAACATTAAAAATGGCAGGGTTATTCCTAAAAATGTTTCATCGTTAATTTGTAATTCAATAGAGGTGAGTAACAATATAACCAGCAACAAAGCAGAAACTGCTGTAAAAGCAATTGCAGCCGGGGAGGAGTACATACGTAAAAACCGGATGATGAGCAGGTAAACCCGTTTTATATCAAACATATTATTCATCATTATTTTATTTTAACTGGTTATTAATATCATTTACATTATTCATTACGGCACTAAAAAGAATCTCAAGATCTACTTCTGTTTCTTTTTCTTTTTTTCTATACATGGCCGCTTTGCCTCCCAGGGCATCTTCTGCATAAATCATATCCTGCTGTTCTCCCTCCCTTACCAGGCCAAATGAGAATTTTTGAGAGATTGATGAAAGTGATTCATGGAAAATTATGCTACCACTATCAAGGATTACCACATGATCAATAAGATTCGACAGATCACGCACCTGGTGTGTGGAAATGATAATAGCCCTGTCCTCATCAAAGCGGGAAGCAACAATTTTTCTGAACTGGCTTTTAGAAGGAATATCGAGGCCATTGGTAGGCTCATCCAATATGAGCAGGCGCGCATGTGTGGCAAGACCAAATGCAATAAGGAATTTTTTCTTTTGCCCGTAGGAAAGTTTGCTCAGGTTTGCCTGCGCATCTACTTCCATTTCATCAAGCAAAGCGTAGAATTCCCGCGTATCAAAATTGGGATAGAAAGGTGCATTAATAGCTGCAAAAGCCACTCCTTTTATGGCGGGTAACGAAAACTCTTCCGGAATAAGGAAAATATCCTTTAATGTTTCAGGTAAACGTTGTCCTGCCTCGGAATCAAATACCTGGCAACTCCCTGAATTCGGAAAGATGAGACCGCTTATATGCTTCAGGAGCGTAGTTTTTCCTGCCCCGTTTTTTCCCAGCAAACCATAAATATTTCCTGATTTAATGGTAAGATTCAGCTTTTTAAACAGCGTCTTCCGCCGGGTATAACCAAAAGTGAGATCGGTGATTTGTACCATGATGATATACGTTATTAGTGTTATAGTTTAATAATACACTACAAATGTAGGGCAATTTTTTATAAAAACAAATTTTTCAGTTTATTTTTTCATAAAAATCAAAATTGAGCATCATCAAAATAGCATTCTCAAATAAATTTCATATCATTGTAGCATAGAATAGCATAACTTACATGACTACTTTTGATTATATTCAACAACAACGCGTTCATCACTCATCTACCAAGCATGAACAAATTGTAAATGGCGTAGTAAATGCTATAAGAGAAGGTGTGCTGAAGAATAATTCCACCTTACCCTCTGTTAATCACGCTGTAAAAGAAATTGGGGTAGCCCGCAAAACCATTGTAAAAGCATATGATGAACTTAAACAACGGGGAATAATAGAATCCAGAAACCGGTTGGGTTATTTTGTAATCAATGAAAAAGTACCTCAGCAGGAGCGTGTTTTTCTGCTTTTGAATGCCTTTAACATGTACCAGGAGGTTTTATACACAAGCATGATGAACGAGGTGGTTGGCTGTAACATCCGTATTGATGTTTTTTTTCATCATACCAATCCGGAAGTATTTATTAATCTTTTACACTCAAACAAAGGCCGGTATTCGAAATACATCATAAGCCCATTCAGAAATAATGAGGTAGAAGAATATCTTAAAGGATACAATTTTAAAAATACCCTGGTAATTGCAAGGGATTCGTACCTTCAGCAGGCACAAAATTATGTTGTTCAGAATTTTCAGGAAAACCTTTATGCGGCTCTAAAAGAGGCATATCCTGATTTGAAAAAATATTCTCGTGTGGCATTGGTGTTCGATCCGGATAAGAAGCACCCGGAAGAAATACCTGATACAGTCAAAAGGTTCTGCGAGCAGCATCATATGAACTTTATCATGATGCCAAAGGTAGAAAGAAAAGAAATTGTGCAGGGTGGCTGTTTCTTTGTAATTGATGATTCGCAAATGCTAAGGATAATTGAGCTTGCAGAAGAGAAAGATTTGAAACCCGGCTCTTCAACTGGTATTTTATCATATAATGATACGCCCATGAAGCGTTTTATAAAAAACGGAATTAGTGTGGTTTCCACAGATTTTAAAACTATGGGTAAGCATGCCGCCGAATGGATACTTGGTAATGATACCCGGGTTGTACTACCTACGTCATACATAAAACGCGGATCAACACGATAAACTAAAGTAGTAACAAATATAGAAGCCACGAAAATAAAGAAGTTAATGTTCATAGAAATTTTATAAAACCAGAAAGTATGAAAAAAAAATCTGAGAATAACAGGCGGGAATTTTTAAAAGCTGCAGGTCTTATTAGCCTTGCCCCGGTTTCTTTGTCGCCCTTTGATTTTCTGAGCAATCAGAAAACAGGAGCAAAAGGAATAAACAAAGCAAATTTTGAACTGGGTGTGGCATCCTGGGGCTTAAGAAAGCTGGATTTTGAAGAAGTTATCCAGGCCATGAAGGACATGCAAATCAAGAACATTTCACTTAAAAGCATGCACTTGCCCTTTGAGTTTTCCGCCGATGAATTAGAAAACCGCATAGAAAAGATGCGCGCAGAAGGATTGAATCCTTATGCACCGGGAGTGGTGTATATGAAAACCAAAGAAGAGGCCGACCGGGCATTTGAATACACAAAAAATGCTGGATTGGGCATGATTGTAGGCGTTCCGTATTACGACATCCTGGATTATGTGGAAGAAAAAATCAAAAATTATGATATTCAGGTAGCCATTCATTGTCATGGACCTGATAACTTGCCTTACCCCAGCCCTGTTGATGCATATGAGCGAATTCAGAACCGGGATGAACGCCTGGGAATTTGCGTGGATGTTGCCCATGTAGTCCGCAGTGGTTTAAATCCCTCCGAACAGATTAGAATGGTGAAAGACCGTATTCTCGATATGCATATCTGGGATGTATCCGAGGCATCAAAAGAAGGTAAAGCTGTGCGGCCGGGCAAAGGAGCACTTGATTTTGAAGAGGTGCTAAAAACGCTTGTTGATATTGGCTATAGTGGATACCTGTCCATAGAATACGGTTCTGAACCAGAGAATCCGGTTCCGGCCTGTATAGAAACAAAAGGATACATCAACGGGATATTATCCACAATTTAAGCGATAAGAAACCTTTAGGCTGAAAACATCAGCGATTTAAATCACAACATCTGACAAAATATAACAAAAAATGAAAAGAAGAAATTTTATTCAATTAACTGCCGCAGGAACACTTACCACTGCTACCTCCCCCCTCTTGTGGGGAAACAACCATAAATGGCAAGGAGCAAATGACAGGATAAACGTAGCGGTGATTGGAATCCGTGGAATGGGTCAAAATCATATAAAAAGTTACCAGCGTTTAGACAACGTACGGGTAGCCGCATTATGCGATGTAGATGAAAACCTGTTCCCGGAAAGGATCCAAAAGCATTTCATTGATAAAGGACTGGAAAAACCCAAAATATATACAGATTTACGACGTCTTTATGAAGATAAAGATATAGATGCAGTATCCATAGTAACACCCAATCATTGGCATGCACTGGCTGCTATCTGGGCCATACAGGCAGGAAAACATGTTTCAGTGGAAAAACCCTGTTGCCATAATATTTATGAGGGACAAAAGCTTGTGGAGGCTGCAGAGAAATATGATGTAATCGTGCAGGATGGCGCTGAGCAACGCAGCAATCCCTGTGCTGTAACCATGGCCGATTATCTCAATTCCGGACAACTTGGAGAAGTCTATATGGCTAAAGGAATGTGCTACAAATGGCGCGACAGCATAGGCCATACACCAAATGAACCCGTACCCGAAGGTGTTCATTACGATTTGTGGCTGGGGCCGGCGCCAAAACGTCCGTTCAGTCAAAACAGGTTCCATTACAACTGGCACTGGAACTGGGATTATGGAAATGGTGATATGGGTAACCAGGGTGTACATGAAATGGATATTGCCCGCTGGGGACTGGGGGTAAAACTACCCAGGCGCATCAGTGCTATGGGAGGCCATTACATGTTTAATGACGACCAGGAAACTCCCAATACATTGATGGCAACTTATGAATTTGATAATCCGAAGGGTGGTGGTGACAAGAAAAAAATGCTGCAATTTGAAACACGCCACTGGATTACAAATCCTGAAGGACTGATAGAAGACGCCAAAGAGAAAAATAATGATTACATGACCAGCTCATCCAATAACATTGGAAATTTGTTCTACGGATCAGAAGGATATATGGCCAAAAATGTAAATAAGTGGCAAACTTTCATGGGCAAAGAAAGAATGCCCGGAGCAAGTGGCGAAGGTCTGGGCAATCATTATGAGAACTTCTGTAAAGCCATCAGGGAAAATGACCAATCACTGGCAAAAGCTGATATCCAGGAAGGTTTTTATAGTTGCGCACTCATTCACCTGGGAAATATTTCATACCGGCTGGGCCGTTCACTGGATTTTGACCCGGAAAAAATGCAGTTTATTAACGATCCTGAGGCCAATCAAATGCTTACGCGTGAATATCGCGCTCCTTTTGTAGTGCCGGATAAAGTCTGACAAGGCATACTAATCACACACCTTCCGGTCAAAAGCCTCCCTGATACATGGCAGGAAAAGACCACACCTCCCCGGTTTTCCGAATGAGCCGGTGGAGGTTTTTTCATTCCCACTTTTAAACAGGAGCTGCTGTAAATTATGAAGCCTCGAATATGGAATAAAATAAATTGCAACATCACGCATACAGTTATAATAATCCTTCGCGCCAGATAAACGAAAAAATGTGAATTATCTCTATTAAGGGGGCATTTCCATATCAAATATCATCAGTATCAATGAAAATAAATTAAAATTGTAAATATTTTCTGAAAAAATTTCACAATTTATTTTTTTGTTCATTTCACAACACCTCCCCCTAAAATAATTAATGTTCTCTTTAAAAAAATACCTCCTTTTTAATCACTACCCCCCGTAGAATTGTCATTACGCTGATAAATTTCACACAATTTCTCATTATGCATTGTTAAGGCCATATAGCCTTATAGCTTTCATATTATAAGTTTTGTTTGCCTGTTTAAATCATTTAATTAGTTTTGCATGGCAATTAAACATTATTCTTTATTTATCATCAAATTTCTAACAAAACTATTTTTTTATGAAAACAGGAAAAAAACAGAAAACATTCCTCCTGCTTGCCTTCATGCTGTTTATTCAGGTCCCTCTGATGGCAGCGGAAGAAAATGGTATTGACAGCGGAGCCACAGCCTGGATGCTAACTTCAACAGCGCTTGTATTATTAATGATACCTGGGCTGGCAATGTTCTATGGCGGACTTGTTCGTACAAAAAATGTACTGGGTACCATGATGCATTCTTTTGCTGCCATGGGAATTATGAGTGTGTTATGGGTAGTTCTGGGATATAGTATGACATTCGGTTCTAACGTGCTGGGGGGCTGGTTTGGCTGGAACTGGGATTATGTAGGCCTGCAAGGCATTGATAATAACATTCTTGAAGCCGGTGTACCTGAATATGTTTTTTCCATGTTTCAGGGGAAATTCGCCATTATTACACCTGCCCTTATTGCCGGTGCATTTGCTGAGCGGGTTTCCTTCCGTGGATATGTTGTATTTATTGCCCTTTGGGGTATTCTGGTTTATAACCCGCTTTGTCATTGGGTATGGGCAGAGGATGGCTTTTTATTCAACCTGGGAGCCAATGGCGCCATTGACTTTGCCGGTGGTACTGTAGTGCATATTTCTGCCGGGGTAAGTGGATTGGTCGCCGCTCTTTATATTGGTGCCCGCAGGGGATATCCAAAAACCAGCATGCCTCCCGGTAACCTGGTAATGACCATGATAGGTGCAGGACTGTTATGGGTTGGCTGGTTTGGATTTAATGCAGGCAGCAGTATTTCCAGTGGATTAAGCACAGCACAGGCGCTTACAGCCACACAGGTAGCTGCCGCTTCCGGTGCTTTAACATGGATGCTTGTGGAAGGACTACACCAGGGAAAGGCAACCGCGCTGGGTTTTGCCAGTGGTATTCTGGCCGGTCTTGTTGCGGTAACACCTGCTGCAGGTGTTGTACAGCCCATGGGTGCCCTTTACCTTGGTATCATAGCTTCTATCATTTGCTACATGGCCATCATGATGAAAAACAGACTGGGATATGATGACAGCCTGGATGCATTTGGTGTGCATGGTGTAGGCGGTATTGTTGGAGCATTATGCCTCACCTTCTTTATCCGCGAAAGCTGGATGCAGGATGCTGCAGAAGCGGCCGGTGGCAGTTGGACAACCTGGCAGCAGCTGGGTGTACAGGCTGTAGCTGTGCTCATTGCCATAGTATATGCCGCCGTACTTACTTTAATCCTGCTTTGGATAGTGAAGAAAACTGTAGGATTACGTTCAAAACCTGAAAATGAAATGATGGGACTTGATTCTTCATACCACGGTGAACACGGATATGGAATGTTAAACCCCAATTAATCTTGTTTTAACCCAAAAATATTACAGACATGAAATTAGTCACAGCAATTATACGTGAAAACCAGCTTGAACAGGTGCGAACTGCACTAATTGAAGCAGACATCACCCGAATAACCGTAAGCCGTGTATCCGGACATGGCAGACAGCAAAGTGTGGAAATATATCGCGGTAAGAAAGTAATTCCAAGCCTTATTCCGAAGATAAAGCTGGAAATAGCCGTAAACGAGCAGTTTGTCGATGTTACCGTTGATACCATTATTGAAGCCGCCAAATCACATACCGATGGCAAAGAAGGTGTGGTGGGTGATGGTAAAATATTTATTACTCCTCTTG
>JBEPYD010000182.1:0-7815 GCA_041641575.1 Bacteroidales bacterium | reverse complement strand
TATATGATATATTATTAGAGATGCAACCCTTCCGTTATGATACCCTTCAATCCATAAACATGCCTGTAATGCTCCTTATTGGGGATGAAGACATCATTAATAACGAAAGAAGTATAGAAATAGCCAGGGAAAATATCACCAACCTCGAAGCAAGGATTATTAGTGATGCAGGTCATTTTCTGTCATTCGATCAGGCGGACAGGGTAAATGAATTAATGGTTTCATTTTTACAAAAATAGAATTTTCCAATTGCCCGTATCCATAATTTATCCCTGCCAATTGAGAGTGACAGGGATAAAGATAGTTTTAACTTACTGTAGTTTAAAATTAATTGGGAAGGTAAACTGCACGGCAACATTTTTCCCTCTTTGCATTCCGGGAGTCCATTCAGGAGAAAGATTCACTACTCTTATAGCCTCTGCATCCAAAAGTGGATGTGCACTTCTTACCACCTCTGTATTTTTAACCTTACCATCAGCGCCCACAACAAATTGAACAAACACTTTACCTTCAATGCTTTGCTCTTTTGCTTTTTCAGGATATGCAAGGTTTTTGGCAATAAAATTACGGAAGGTACTGGCTTCTCCGCCCTCAAATTCAGGCATGTCTTCCACTATCATAAATAGTTCATGTTCTACTTTTGAATTGTCTTCCTTTGCTTTCGCCGACAATACAACAGTCTCCTCTTGTATCTCAGAAATATTTTGCCCTGCAGCGGATTCAGTTTCCTGTGTATCCATGGCATTTTCCGAACAGGAAAACAAGAATGTTATTCCCGCTATCAATGGTAAAATGATAGCAATTTTTATGGCATAAAGCCAGTTTTTTCTATTTTTCGTCATCATCATAACTCTTTTTTTAGTGAGTGAATAATTGAAATTGTTTACAAGTGCAACATTATAGTTGGAAAGGGTATGTTTCACAATCTGGTGCAGATATGTTGCTTTATCGGCACCTTGTAAAACCACCCGCTGATCAGCCAAAAATTCATGGTTATGCATCATCAGGGACTTAAAAAGCCATACAAACGGATTAAACCAGCAAAAAACTTTTACCAGCTCCAGCAGCAAAACATCTGCACTATGCCACTGTCGGGCATGGGCCTTTTCGTGTTTGAGAATCCGCGCGATATCCTGTTGGTCATCGGTAGCTGTGGTATTGATGAAAATAACATTGAAAAATGAAAAATGCGTTTCCGTTCCCTGCATCTTAACAAGGGTATACCCTTCCTCCTGAGTGGCTTTGTTTTTTCGCTTTACGCGATGGATGTGCAGGAGCTGCATCAAAAGGTTTGCTGCCATTAGCAACGTGATTATTCCATAGAGCAAAACACCGAGATAGGGCCAGCCAGCTTGTTCGGATTGTACTGGCTCCCCGGCTGATACTACCAACTCCTCCAGCATTACAGAGGCGGTTGAAGCAGCACCGGGCAATGAGAATGGCAGTGAAATCAGGGGTAAAGCAATGGCTGCGATAAGGCTACCCAAAATATAGAAGCGGTTAAAATGAAAGGTTTTCTCATTTTTCAACAGTAAAAACAGGCTGTAAAATAAACCCAATACCAGGGTAGACTCTAAAAGATATGTAATCATAACATTGATTATTTGTTGTTTTTTTGTTTTTCCTTCTCCAACAGCTGCATAATATCATCTATTTCGTTCAGGCTAAGATTCTCTTTGCTGGCAAAGAACGATACCAATTTTTTATATGAGTTATCAAAATATCCTTTTACAAAATTATTCAGGTACTTTTGGGAATACGCATCCCGGGAAATTACAGGATAGTATTCATGCGATTTACCATAGGCATGGTGTGAAACAAATCCTTTTTTTTCCAAAATGCGTACAATGGTGGAAACAGTATTGTATGCTGGTTTGGGTTCGGGCATTTGGGCCACCACATCTTTCACAAATGCTTTTTCAAGGTCCCAAAGCACTTGCATAATATCTTCTTCAGCCCTTGTTAATCGTTGTACATCATCCATAACTAAATTTTTAGTTCAAATGTATAACTAATTATTTAGTTTTGCAACTAATTTCTTAGTTTTATTTAAAGATAGATTGAATTTTTTGATTTTTTCAGCTGTGCCGCTAAGTGAAGTATATCATAAATGCCAGGTAAAAGGATTAATATTTCATGTCAAACATCCTGATAATCAAAATTTAACTATTGTTTTTGCAGGTTCGGTTTTTGGAATGCTCCTTTATAATGTGTACCTTTGCACCCCAAATTAAAAACCTCAAAATTTTTATTATGCAGTTTAATTTATATAAAGCAAAAACAGATATTAGTGCCGAGGAAAGAAGCAAAGTAGTTGATTTCTTATACACCCATCTTGATGAATTTGGAGATGAAAAAGAAGACATTAGCAAATGTATTGCGTATGCCCTGCAGGAATCAAAATCTTTTGGAGGTTTTGTACTTACCGGCTATGAGAACGATGAAATAGTGGGTGTGGTAGTAATCAACCAAACCGGAATGAAAGGGTATATTCCCGAAAATATCCTGGTTTATATTGCTGTAAACAGCAAATTCCGCGGGAAAGGTTACGGCAAGCAACTCATGAACAAAGCTCTTGAAGAAGCTGAAGGAAATGTAGCCCTGCACGTGGAACCTAACAACCCGGCCAAATTTCTTTATGAAAAATTAGGATTTACCAATAAATATCTTGAAATGAGGCTTGCAAAGGCTTAAACTAAATTCATGATAATGAATGCAACCGATGAATTATCGGTATTTAGACAAGAGCTTCACAGGTACCCGGAAATAGCTGGTAATGAATATGGCACTGCTGAGAGGTTAAAAAAGCATTTTCAGCAGCTTCATCCGGATAAAATAATTGAAGGTATTGGCGGAGCCGGCATTGCAGTTGTCTTTTCAGGTAAAGAAAATGGCCCTTCGGTATTGTTTCGCGCAGAACTCGATGCTTTGCCAATGGAGGAATATTCATCACTCAACCATCGCTCACAGCATAGGGATGCAGCCCATAAATGCGGGCACGATGGCCATATGACTATCCTCGCAGGATTGGGAAATTTTCTGCATGAGCAGCCTCCGGTAAAAGGAGAAATTATCTTACTGTTTCAACCAGCCGAAGAAACCGGACAAGGTGCAAAAAGCATGCTTGCCGATACCAGGTGGAAGGAATTAAATCCGGATTACGTATTTGCCTTGCACAATCTTCCGGGCTTTCCGGCAGGTGAAATTATCATGCGCGAAGGAAATTTTTCATCCGCCTCTGTAGGCTTTGAAGTTTTTCTTAAAGGTAAAACTTCACATGCAGCAGAACCTGAAAAAGGAAATAACCCTTCGGAAGCCGTAGGAGATATCATTCGCGACTTTCATCAAAAGCTGGTTTTCCCAGAATATTACGAGGGTTTTATCCTGGCAACCATTGTGCATGTGCTGGTAGGTGAAAAAGCATTTGGAACTTCTGCCGGAAGCGCGGTTTTCCGCGCTACATTGCGCGCTGCACAGCAACATGATTTTGAACTATTAAAGAAAAATGCATTGGCTGTTGCAAAGATGTGTGCCCAAAAACATCAGTTAGATATTGAAACCAACTGGGTAGAAGAATTTCCCGTTACCGCCAATAATGCACAGGCAAATAAGTTTGTTTTGCAGGCTGCCAATAAGAATGCATTAAATGTTCACCATATATCGGAACCTTTTCGATGGTCAGAGGATTTTGGCTGGTTTTTACAGAAATATCCCGGGGCTTTATTTGGACTTGGAGCAGGAGAAAAAACCGCGCCACTGCATCATCCGGAATATGACTTTAATGATGCTATTTTACCTGCAGGTGTGAGTATGTTTAAAGAAATTTGTTTTCAATTAAATTACTGATCAACAAAAATTGCATCCATAAGTTTACCCTAATGGAAGCAAAGTTTTAAAGCAAATAACAAGGGTGAAAATTTTTTAATGAGCAAATAGAATAAATTATTATTCCTGGCTCTTTTTAATCTGAAGGTAAATAAAACGGCTCATGAACAGTACCTCTGTAATAGAAATAGATAAAGAAGCTATAAAAAATAATATCCGGTTTATTCAGGAATTAATTGGCGATGAAGTATTGTTATCTTCTGTGGTAAAAGCCAATGCTTATGGCCATGGCATTGAGCAGTTTATTCCGGTTGCAGAAGAAGCAGGGGTAAAACATTTCTCTGTGTTTAGTTCAGATGAGGCAATACGCGCCAAAAAAGCCGTTGGTAAAGGAACAAAAATAATGGTATTGGGCTGGATGGATGAAGATGAATTAGAGTGGGCTGTGGAAAATGATATTGAATTTTACGTTTTTGAGATAGACAAGCTTCAGCAGGCGCTTCTGGCATCTCGCAAAGTGGGCAAGCCTGCCCGCATCCACCTTGAAGTTGAAACCGGCATGAATCGTACAGGGTTTAAGCAAAAAAACCTCACCAGGGCCATAAAAGTCATACATGATAACCGCTCACAATTTATCATCAGTGGTGTTTGCACCCATTATGCCGGGGCAGAAAGCATTGCCAATCATGTGCGGGTACAGCGGCAAATAGTTCGGTTCAAGCGTATCTTAAGCTGGCTTGAAGCACGGAACATTAAACCTGAGCTCAGGCATTCTGCCTGCTCAGCAGCAACTATTGCCTACCCCAAAACGCGCATGGATATGGTAAGAATAGGAATTCTGCAATATGGTTTCTGGCCCAGCAGTGAAACATTTATCCATTTTACAACGCGGCGCAACAACCGGTTGGATCCACTGCTCAGAGCTATTTCATGGAAAACCCGTGTAATGACAGTAAAAGAAGTTTCTACCGGAGAATTTGTAAGCTATGGAAGTGCTTATCAAGCGCATGAACCCAAGAGGATAGCCATTATTCCAGTGGGCTATTGCCATGGTTACACCCGTGGGCTTAGCAACCAGGGTATGGTGCTGATTAAAGGTCAGCGCGTAAAAGTTATTGGCTTTGTAAATATGAATATGATGATTGCCGACGTTACTAATTTACCCATCGTTAAAAAAGGCGATGAAGTAGTACTTATTGGCAGACAGGAACAGAATGAGATTACTGTAGCATCTTTTTCTGAGTTCAGCAACTTGTTAAATTATGAACTCCTTACACGTTTGCCCCAAAATATAGACCGAGTAGTAGTATAAACCAAAAAAGCTGTTATGGCATTTATTGAATTACATACAAAAAAATTAAAACACAATTTCGATTTTCTGAATAAACTCTTTTCTGCAAGCAATATCCAATGGGGTATTGTAACAAAGTTGCTGTGCGGCAATCCTGATTTTATAAAAGAAGTTTCCAGGCTTGGCTGCCAGCAGATGATGGATTCCCGGGTTAGCAACCTGCAAACAATTAAAAAAATCAATCCTGAGATTGAGACCATTTACATCAAACCACCGGCCAAAAGAGCCCTCAAGAGCATTGTAAAATATGCCGACATTAGCTTCAATACAGAACTGGCAACCATTAAGCTTTTAAGTGAAGAAGCCGGGAAACAGAATAAGGTGCACAAGGTAATTATTATGATAGAAATGGGAGACCTGCGGGAAGGTGTGATGGGCGATGATTTGATGGATTTCTATGGAAAAATATTTAATTTGCCAAACATAAAGGTAGTGGGAATTGGCGCCAACCTGAATTGCCTCAATGGCATAATGCCAAGCGAAGATAAGCTGATACAACTTAGTTTGTACAGCCAGCTTATACAAACGCGTTTTAATAAAAACATCCCACTGGTCTCCGGTGGAAGTTCTGTAACAGTGCCGCTCATATTTAAACATTTGGTACCCAAAGGTGTTAATCATTTTAGGATAGGGGAGACATTATTTTTCGGGAAGGACTTATTTTCAGATAAGTTAGTGCCGGGCATGCAGCGCGATGTATTTATGGTTTTTGCAGAGATTATTGAACTAAATGAAAAACCACTCGTACCTTCCGGAGAAATAGGAACTAATGTTGCAGGAGAAGTAAAGGTATTCGATGAAGAAGATTACGGAAAAACAACCTATCGGGCAATTTTAGATATTGGTTTGCTCGATATTGATATTAAAAATCTGGAACCTGTGGACAAAGGTGTCGCTTTTCAGGGTGCAAGTTCTGATATGATTGTGTTGGATCTGGGGGTGCGAAAACCTAAATATAAGGTGGGCGACCTGGTGGCATTCAGAGTGAACTATATGGGTACTTTAAGTATTCTGAATTCAGACTATATTTCAAAAAAAGTTGTTTAACAAAACAAAATATCTAAATATATCGTTATGATAAGAGAAGAAAAGAATGAGCCTTCAGAAGATGAGTTAATGCAAGAGTATAGAAAATTACTTGAAGACGAGACAAACCGTGATATTCTCTCTATTTTAAGTGAACATGACTCCCTGCCTGCAGGAGATGTTGTAAAGAAATTGAATACTTCTCCCAACACCGGAATGATGCATATTTTAGAGCTAAAAAAAGCGGGTTTGCTCGAAAAAACCATCAATCCACCGAATTATAATATCGATAAAGAGATATTTGCGCTTGTTAAAGAGCAATTTAATGATTTATTTTGAGGCTTATTTAAAACAATTCTTAATATCCTTTGTTTAATTAACGGGTAGATATACCTTATAACACATATAATTAATTAGAGATGAGACAGTTAAAGATTACAAAGTCCATTACCAACAGGGAAAGCGAATCGCTGGAAAAGTATCTTTTGGAGATTGGAAAAGAAGAGCTTATTTCCGTTGAGGAGGAAGTTCAACTGGCCCAACGCATTAAAAAAGGTGACCGCATCGCGCTTGAGAAGCTTGTAAAAGCAAACTTAAGATTTGTGGTTTCTGTTGCAAAACAATACCAGCACCAGGGGTTAAGCTTACCCGATCTTATTAACGAAGGGAATGTGGGCCTTATCAAAGCTGCTGAAAAATTCGATGAGACCAAAGGTTTTAAATTCATTTCTTATGCTGTTTGGTGGATCAGGCAATCCATACTGCAGGCAATTGCAGAACAATCTCGTATCGTTCGCCTGCCACTTAACAAAATAGGAACGTTGAACAAAATTAACAAAGCCTTTTCAAAACTTGAGCAGGAGTACCAGCGTACACCTTCCTCAGATGAAGTCTCTCAAATTGTGGAAATGCCAGAGGACAAGGTTTCAAGCACCATGAAACTTTCCGGACGTCATGTATCGGTAGACGCACCATTTACAGAAGACGAGGATAACAGCCTCCTTGATGTAATGGAAAACAAGGAAACACCGGATACAGATGGAGATCTGGAAAACGAATCACTCAAAAAGGAAATATTCCGCACATTAAACATTCTCTCCGAGAGAGAAAGAAATGTAATTGAGTTATTTTATGGTATTGGCCGTAAAGAAATGTCACTGGAAGAAATTGGCCAACAAATTGGCCTTTCACGCGAACGCACCAGGCAGATTAAGGAGAAAGCCATCCGCAGACTGCAGCGTACACCCAAAAATAAGCTTCTGAAGAGCTATTTGGGTTAGCAGGTCACTTCATTTTCTTGAAAAAATAGTCATGCCGGGCATTTATGTCCGGCATTTTTGTTTACCTGAATTTTGGATAATTATATATACCAAAGCTTTTTAGAAAAGGCTGTATGACCGCTTTCTTATAAGCAATCTGAGCGTATACGGGCAGCAGTTATTTATCAACTTTAAATGCCTTTTTTATCCTTTTCATACTCTTATTAAGCGTGGTGGAATTTAAAGCCAGGGCTGCAGGTGAATAAATTCGCTGGTATTCATGTTCATCTCTTTCCACATCTGTGGCAGTGGCCGATACTTTAATATCAAGGCGATAAAAAACAGCCTGTGCCT
>JBEPYD010000181.1:0-7876 GCA_041641575.1 Bacteroidales bacterium | reverse complement strand
AACAAACCTCAAAAGAACACATCATTATGCATTGCCCCCAGAAGTTTGATGCGAGGGTAAACCATATCTTATGCAACGTCCCAATCCCGCTAGTCTGTGACTTGTTATTCTTCCATACTCTTGAAACAGCAATGAATAAAGCTATGAAGCACCACTAGCGCGCATTTGTAATGCGTGCTGGTTTTCCTCTTCTCACACCTGGCGCGTATTTGTAATGTTTCCAGATTTTCCTCTTTGACACAAAAAGGCTCCAAATGACCAGGAGGATTGACTAAAAGCCAGGGATTTTACTAATGTAAATGACTGTTTGACATCAAGCAATAGGCGGAAATGGGACTTTATAGACGGGCATCATTCAGCAGAAGCCAAATCATGAGTTTTCCTTTTCTTTTCTTCCGGATGCTGTCTGCCGAATACGGCATCCCAAAACAAACAATATTCCCACAAAAAATTAGAACCTTCTTAATAATAATATTTAATTACTACCGTTATTTCAATTAACTACGTAGAGCTGAGGTGAGGGATTATCAATTCTTAACTAAAAATTTTAATCATGATGAGACTAAAGGGATGTTCAGTCACTATTTTGCTAATAACTGCACTGATGTTTAATGGCGTTTCAATTTATGGGCAGAAGTTACAACAAAATGCCGTTGGTTTAAAAGCGGGCATAGGCCTTACAGATGAAATCAACAACTTATATGGTGCAAGTTCAACAATTGGGTATCAAATCAATGGTTTTTACTCGAGAAAGTTCACTGACCGGTTATCGGCACGCCTGGAAGCAGGATTCATTCAAAAGGGTTTTGCTTCAGAAGTTTATTTCCCGGGAGTTAATGAAGAAGAATCCTATACCACCACCTATAATTATTTAACCCTGGGGCCGGATCTGGTGCTATCCTTTCCAAACCCTGGAAAAACCATCTACTTTTTTGGGGGCATACGGACGGATTATTTTCTGGGCTATACAAGTTCAGATGAATTCGAACAGCTTTTTATAAAACCTGTTGCAGAAGACTTCCACAAATTTCAGTTATTAGTTAATGCAGGCACAGGAATATCCCTACCTTCCGGCCTTTTCATTGAGTTAAACGGAAATATAGATGTGCTGAATAAAATAAAAAAACAGGAAAACACTGATACCAGCCCGCGATTCTTTGATGTTTATTTTGGCGTTAATGTAGGCTGGAAAATGAATATATAGAGGTTGTAGGGATACCCTTAATTCTTTTATACCCTTAACATAAAGATGCTCATTTACATACCCAAATTCCGTAAGTGAAGTTATTGAGAAGCCAAAAAGATTATCAGTACAGGCAAGCGAAATAAAGGGGATCACAGGTGTAGCATAATTTATGATGAGACGCGCATGCAAACATTGTCTATGATTGCAATTCCATCCATAAAGCAGCGTGATTTGGCAGACAGATTTCCACAATGCCTTACCAAACGGACTAAGATCACGCATATCTGTGACTTGTTGTTCTTCCAAGCCTAGAAAACAGCAATGAACTAAGCTAAGAAGCACCACTAGCGAGCATTTGTAATGCGTGCTGATTTTCCTCTTCTCACACCTGGTGTGCATTTGTAATGTTTCCAGATTTTCCTCTTTGACAAAAAAAGGCTCCAAATCAACAGGGAATGACCAGGAGGAGACTGACTAAAAGCCAGGGATTTTACTAATGTAAATGACTGTTTTTACATCAGGGATGGCGGAAATCGGACTTTATAGACGGGCACTGTTTGGTGCCTATCTATAAAGTCAGGTTATAAAATTTTGCTCATTTATTCAGGTTAATTAATTACGGCACTGCTGTAAAATCACCTTCCACCGTCATGGTATTGCCCCCAATGCTTTCAAGCACAGCATTCAGCGTGCCGGAAATTTCCCCGTTACCGGAAGCGGTTATTTCTACTGTGCCGGATTCACCAAAATACATTTCATCGCCATTGTATTGTACGGCAATTGAATTATCAGGCATACCGGTACCGGTGGCGGATACAGGATCATACACCCCTACAGGAATAATATCTTCATCATCTGCCAGGGAATAATTCATGACAATATCCGGCGGATTATCACCAAATTTAATTCGAACCAAATCATTGTCAAATTCATAAGTTGCTTCTCCGCTGATTGAACCAGCATTTGCACCTGTAACGGAAAGGCTGTAACTCCCCTGTGTATTTCCTTCATCTCCATTATTATCGTCATCTTTATTACAGGCTACAAAAGCTGTTAAAAGGGTTATTCCCAAAAATATACTAAAAACTCTTTTCAATTTTTTCATAAGTCTGATTGTTTTAAAATTTTAATATTTCAATTATTATTCTATGATAATCTTTCCTGTGTGGAGATTCTCACCGGCATGCAATAACTCGTAGAGGTATAAACCCGGTGCAACATCTGAAATATCCAAAGTGGCTTTACCGTTCACTTTATGGCTGAAGATTTTTTTACCGGTAAGTGAATAAAATACCAGCATGCCTTCCTTTCCGGCCAATTCTAAATGCAGCTCATCCTGCGCGGGGTTGGGATGAAGCTTCCAGTTTTGACTTGCCAGTGAATTAGTTGAAGTATTACCATCAGTAATTTCAAAAGTTCCATCAGTAACATCTTCAAGTCCGTTCGATGTTATTTTTATCATATAATTGTTGCCGGGATCCCATTGAAAAGGAACTGAGAAAATCGTCCTTCCATTATTATCATCAAGCGTGCGCCATGATTCAAAGGTAGCGCCACCATCTGCTGAATAAAACAATTCCAGTTCAATTCCCGGACCATCAGGCAAACTGGTCTCCCATTGGAAAGAAAAATCTTCTGACTTATCAAATACCTCGCCACCATTAGGTGTAGTAATCTCAAGAAATGGCGGGCCCGTTTCTACTTCCAACACCCAAAAATCTCCACCACCGTAGTTGATTTCGCTTTTGTGTTCTGTTTCACTTGACACAGAATTACCTGCCAACACATAGATATTATCCTCCACCTGGATTAATTTACGAAGAACATCTCTTTGCTCACCTCCTAATCTTCTATCCCATGATACTACCCCGGCATCATTCAATTTCACAAACCAATAATCCTGACGTCCTATTTGATATTCAGACACATCTGTATGAATTGAAGCATTAGAAGCTACAGATCCTCCTAAAACATACCCGCCATCAGTGGTTTGTTCCAGAGAATACAAGAGATCTGTGCCATCTCCCCCAATGGTATTTTCCCATTCAATGTTTCCTGTATCATCGGTTTTTACAATCCAAAAGCAATCGCTGACGCAATTCGCTTGTGAAGGCGAATCAGAATGTCCTCCTAAAACATACCCTCCATCCATGGTTTGCTTTACTACCCTGAGCCGGTCATCTCCAATGCCGCCGAATACCGTATCCCACTCCACATTTCCATCCTGATCGGTTTTAATTATCCAATAATCTTCCTTTGGGAAAGAGGTTACAGCTCCTATCACATATCCGCCATCGCTTGTGGTATCTATGCTGGCGAATTCATCTAAAGCATTATTATAGGTTTGCTCCCACTGTATTTCTCCGCTGGCATTGAGTTTAAAAACCCACAAATTTTCTGAACTAAGATCGTCTGCCTTACGGGTGCCCCCTACAATATAACCATTATCTGCGGTTTGTAATATGGCAACGCCGGTTTCCCTGTCATCTGTGCCGTACAAACTGTCCCATTCTACCTGTCCGCTCGCATTGAGTTTTACTACCCAATAATCGCCATAACCATAGGTGTCATCATCGCCAACCCCAAATCCATTAAAAATATATCCACCATCATTTGTTTGAATGATAGAATGAATACGCTCAAAATTATCATCACCATAGGCAGCTTCCCATTCAACAGCTCCCATGGCATCAATTTTCACCACCCATCCATCGGTGCCTCCAAAATTGTCCTGGGATTTATCATCACCCGTATTTGAACGGGAAGTCCCTGCCAGAATATAGCCTCCATCATCAGTTGGACTCATATCATATAATTCTTCCTGCTCGCCACCACCAATGGTATTTTCCCAATTAATGGTAAACGATTGTGAAAATGATGTGCCAGCTCCCGTGAAGAGGGCTATCATTAAAACGAATATTTGATTTATATTTCTCATGATAAATTGAATTTTACTCTTCTACTTACTTAATGATAATTTTTCCGGTTTTTACGTTTTCTCCGGCCTCTAAAACCTGGTATAAGTACATCCCAGGAGCAACTTCTGAAACATCTACCATGGTTTCGCCAAACACTTTTTGGCTTGAGATTTTCTTGCCCGTGAGTGAATAAATTACCAATCTTGCACTTTTACCGGAGCGCAGATTTACATTCAGTAAATCACTCGCAGGGTTAGGATGCACGGTGATATTTTCTGCTACACCTGCATTAACGGAAGTGGAGGAACCTGCTACTATTTCAACCTTGCCTTCACTCTCATCCGACATATTTGGTAATTCTATCTTTATGGTATATTCCCCTGCATCTAATGACTCCGGAACCGTATATTCTAATTGATCAATACCAGAACCAATATGGAACCAACCCAAACCAGACAGGCTTCGCCATACATCTACTTCAAGGGGTGAATCTGTTGACCACTGAATGGTGTATGTTTCTCCTTGCACCCACATCTCACCACCACTCGGGTAAGTAAGGTTTAAGAATGTAGCTTCACAGACATCTCCAACATTATTATTGTTTATATCGGCCTGATCAGCATTGGGCATTAGTGGGCAATTATCTTCAAGATCAGGGACGCCATCTCCATCATCGTCATCATCACATGCATCGCCAATCTGGTCTCCATCGGTATCTTCCTGGTTAAAATTGGGCACCAGCACACAATTATCCCAATCGTCTGCAATACCATCCCCATCGGCATCTGCTAATGTTTGGTTTCGGTAGGCGTTCACTTCCGGAAATGCTGATTCAAGACCAGAAATTACAATGTCGGGTAAATCATCGCCATTAAAATCAGAAAACGAAACATCCCCCATACTTACTGCAACAAATTCCTGGTCTGCCGCTTCTGTGAAAACTGCATTACCATCATTTACAAAAACGCCGGTAATTTTATCTAAAGAACCTATATCCCCAGCCAGAAGGAAATCCATATCACCATCATTGTCTATATCATCCCATGCCACTGACGACCAGCTTACAGCCGGAATTCCTGCATCTGATTTTTCAGAGAAATTACCAGCCCCATCATTGAGATACAAGACACCAGTGGTAGAAGCATCACCCTGACGTCCTGTAAGCAATAAATCCATATCGCCATCATTATCAGCATCGGCAAAAGCCACCGCTGAATATGCAACATCAATATAGGTGGAAGATGTGGATTCGGTAAAAGCGCCTGTTCCATCATTCAGGTATAAACTTGACTTTTCGCCTTCAGAGGAAACACCTGTAATGAATAGATCTTCATCCCCATCAGAATCAACATCAGCAAAGTCTAATGAACCAGAGTGAACTCCTACAAAAGCCGTATCAGGTAATTCCGTGAAATTACCTGCACCATCATTCTCGTAAAGAAAAACTGAAGGGTCAAATGAACTCCTGCCTGCTATGACCAGGTCCTGGTCATCATCATTATCAATATCTAAAAAAGCAACAGCAGAATTACGTACACCCGGCAAAATAGTATCCTCATGGGCGGTGAATATGCCCGCACCATTGTTCAGGTAAAGATATGCCACTTCTCCTGAGTTTGCCACACCTGTTATTAATGCATCCATATCACCGTCGTTATCAACATCGGCAAAGGCATTGGCGCCATTATAAATATTCACAAATGAAGGGGTTATTTTCTTCGTAAAATTTCCGGTTCCATCACTCAGAAATAACTCTGTTATTTCCTTTCCATCACTTTTCTGACCTGATATGAGCAAATCTTCGAAGCCATCACCGTTAACATCTGCAAATGCCTGACTGGAATAACCAACAACAGGAAAGGGAACAAAATCATATTTATCAAAAACAATTTGTGCGTTACCCGCAGAAAAAATAAAAAACATGAATAAAAGTAAATATATCTTTTTCATACATATAAATTTTATAAGCGTTAATATTTAGATATGCTCCCGGCTAAAACAGCCGGGAGCTTTAAGAATTATTCAATAATAGTAAATGGCAGGCGGTCAATTCGCTGTCCGGTTTTTATCAGAAGATAATAATATCCTGCTGTAAACTCTGATGTGCTAAGTGTAATTTCCTGCCGGTTAACTTCCTGCACTTTCATCACATTTCCTATGGCATCTATTATATAGAGTTCATCTGCTGTTTGAGGCAATGCCACATGCAACACATCTTTAGCAGGAACAGGATATATCCGAATGCTGCTGCTTAGTGAATTACCAGTAGTGGTCACCACGTTTTCATTAAAGGTTGTGGTGCCATCATTGCTCACATCTACATTCAGTTCCACAGCCGCATACGCTGCCTCAACGGTAAATGCATAAGCTTCTGTTAACGGAATGTCCATCCAGAACAGATAATCATCAGCTGAAATATTTCCCAGTGAAAATGCACCTGAAGCATCTGTTTGGGTTACAAACAGCAGGCTTGAATCGGCGGGGTTTAACAAGTAAACCTGGGTATTTTCCACAATTACTTCTGCCGTAGCTTTTTTAAGATCATTTACAGCATTTATAGCGCCTCTTACTGTTGTACCACCGTTTATACCAACGCCTGTAACTTCCTGTAAATTTGTAACCAGGGGCAGTGTAATAGGCTCATATGAAGCTTGCACCACAATGGGTTCTGCCATATCCCACAGGGCCGTGTTACCATAATAAGTAGCAGGCAGGGTTGTATCAGCGGTAGGTTGCCAGTTTACTTTCTGGTAATAAGTACCAGGCATAACATCCTCAAAAAGGAAGCTGCTATTAACTACAGCCACCGTATCAATAGGCTCAAACTGATCATTGTAGAGTATGGCTTCCGGATTTACATCAATATTTTCGTAAAACAGGCTGCCGGAGATATCAGCAACCTCAGGTGGCGGCCACGAAACGCTAAAGGTGGCATCGCTGGAATCTGCCAAGCCGTCAGCAGTTATTTTCAGCATATAGTCAGTTCCGGGGACCCACTCTGCAGGAATTGTTACCCGTGCCTGTCCGTCGGCCACCATACCATCAAACCAGAAGGCGAAAGAATTACCTCCATCTGCAGAAACATGCATTTCATATTGCCCGCTTAAAAGGCTGGTATTCCAGGTAATGGTAGTATCTTCTCCGGTTGTCCATTCCTCACCACCATTCGGGTAGGTGAGTTCAAGGGTTTCTTCTCCTTTTACCACAGTGAAATAATCGGTACTATCTGTCAAATCAAAATCAGTGAAACGTAACCTGTATTTGTCTGATTCAATCCAATCCGTAGGAACAGTGAACGTATATGGAGAGCTTCCAACAAAAAGTTGGCTCCAGGGACCATCATTTACATTATATTCAATGGTAAATTCAGCAATATTTGTTTCCCATTTAATGGTATCCGGTGTTCCTGTAATAAGGGTATCCTGACTTGTAGGATGCAATACATTTAGGTATGCCGGTTTAATAGATATGCCTTTTACTGTATCGCCATATCCACTACCTCCTGTCTCTATCACCCTGATCCATACGTCTTCGTTATCAATATCAGGAGTAGTCCATGCATGCCAGACATTAATTCCTGTATCAGCTTTGGCAGTGACAATATCATTCCAGGTACTGCCACTATCCGTAGAATATGAAATATCTGCAGCGGTAATACCGAAGGCCGAATAAGCGATGTTTAAAAAGTCTGATGCCATCACCTCTTTATTAATTCCGGATTTTATATTGATCCCCGGTTCAGGAGGCAGAATGGAGAAAATGCCGGTGGAAT
>JBEPYD010000180.1:0-7882 GCA_041641575.1 Bacteroidales bacterium | reverse complement strand
CACCGGAACCACCTTTAAGCGAATACCCACAGGTCAGGGAGAATTTGATCGTATTCTTGGCGGTGGCATGGTGCCGGGCTCTATTATTCTGTTAGGAGGCGAACCGGGTATTGGCAAATCCACGCTTGCTTTGCAGGTAGCATTAAAAATTGAGAATATAAAAACCCTGTATGTATCTGGAGAGGAGAGTGGCCACCAGATTAAACTGCGCGCTGAGAGACTTGGCATCAAAGAATCAAAATGTTATATTCTAAGTGAAACCTCGCTTGAAAATATTTTAAATCAGGCAAATCATACCGCACCGGGGTTGTTGGTAATAGATTCCATCCAAACGCTGCATACCGATAAAATTGAAAGTTCACCCGGCAGCGTATCGCAGGTGCGTGAATGTGCTGCTGGTCTGCTCCGGTATGCCAAAACATCACAGGTACCTGTAATGTTAATTGGTCATATAACCAAGGAAGGAAGTATTGCCGGGCCCAAAGTGCTGGAACATATTGTAGATGCAGTTTTTCAATTCGAAGGCGATCAGAATTTCGTTTACAGAATAATAAGAGCCATAAAAAACCGTTTTGGCGCAACTTCTGAAATCGGAATTTTCGAAATGCAGCAAAATGGTTTACGGGAGGTAAAAAATCCCTCCGAAATATTGCTTACACAGCATTCAGAGAATTTAAGCGGTATTTCCATTGCTTCAGCTGTTGATGGAATAAGACCGTTTTTGATAGAAGTGCAGGCACTTACAAGCACTGCAGCTTATGGAACACCACAACGTTCAGCTACGGGCTTTGACCTCCGGCGCCTGAACATGCTTTTGGCCGTGCTCGAAAAAAGAGCCGGATTTAAAATTGCTACCCGTGATGTGTTTTTAAATATTGCCGGAGGAATTCGTGTAGACGATCCGGCTATTGATTTGGCCGTAATTACTTCTATATTGTCTTCTGCCGCCGATTTGGCAATTGATCCAAAGGTTTGCTTTTCAGGAGAAATAGGGCTTACAGGAGAAATTCGCCCCGTAAACAGGATAGAAAACCGGATAGCTGAGGCAGAAAAACTGGGGTTTGAAAAAATTTTTATATCTTCATACAACAAGAAAAGCATAGATTTAGAAAAGATGAAGATTGAAATAGTCTTCGTTTCTAAAACACAACAGGTATTCAAACACTTGTTTGGCTAATAAAATATAGTATGCCAACGTATTATTACGAAAAAAACAACCAGCTATCCGGACCGCACTCTATCAAGGAATTGCGGCGAAAAAATCTTTCTCCTGATACCCGGATCCGCTCCTCCGGGGAAGGCGAATGGCATACTATGGCCTATTATCTTCGTAAATCCGGAAAGGGTCATAAACGCTCACTGGTCTGGATTATCATTTTAATCTCACTTGTTAATCTGATTGGTTTTGTAGGGGCATTTCTGTTTGATAAATATAAATTTGATCCGGCTGATGCCAAAATGCTTGCCTTTCCTATGGATAAAGAAGGGATCAGGCTTTCACCTTATGAAATTGAAGGCGTTGAAGTGCGCAAACGGCTGCAGTCAAAAGGCCGTGAAGAAATTTTAGGCATTGAAAAGCTGGAAAAAATGCCTGCTGATTTGTTTGTGGCTAACCCTGCTCCTGAAATGCTTAATGTTTCAAGAATTGAAGCACGAAAAAAGCTTATTAGAAACAATTTTCAGGATTTTATTTCCACAAAAAAAAGCAGCTTTATCATTGATCCATCCTGGGGGGTGAGAGATATTTTTATTGTAGCAGAGAACAGGTCAGAGTTTGTAATTGATGCTGTACATATCAATGTGCAGGTTATAAACCCTGATTTTGGTGTCATTCAGACATATCCTGTTACATTTGAAGCCATTGGTCCGTACCAGCAACGCTCAATTCAGCTCAGCGATGTTGAAGAGGCTGAAAGCCTTGATATTATTATTACTGAAATTCGCTCCAGGGCATTAGACTTTTGCTTTTCTGTACGTAAATTAGCAAATAACGAAGCTGACCCATACAAATGTAACTAATATGGCAGAATTACTTTCGCTCAATAACCTCGAAATAAGCATTGCCAAAGGAAGAGAAAAAATCTCCCTGGTTAAAAATATCAGCCTTACCATGGAGGAGGGTGAAACTATTGGGATAGCGGGAGAATCTGGTTCCGGTAAATCGATTACGGCACTATCCGTGATGAAACTGTTACCGCCGGCTTTGAAAATCAGTAGCGGTAGCATTGATCTGAATTTGCCCACGGGTAAAATAGACATGCGCGCACTTAAGGATCAGGAGATGTGCAAAATAAGGGGGAAGCATATCGGGATGATTTTTCAGGAACCCATGACTTCCCTGAACCCTGCCATGAGATGTGGCAAACAAGTTACAGAAATTATCCGCCTTCATGAAGCCGTTCAACCTAAAGAAGCCAGAGAACGTGTGCTTTCATTGTTTAATGAGGTAAAGCTGCCTGATATTGTTAAAACGTACAATAAATACCCGCATGAACTTTCCGGAGGGCAGCGACAGCGGGTAATGATAGCCATGGCTGTGGCCTGTAACCCAAAGATTCTAATTGCAGATGAACCCACTACTGCGCTTGATGTAACCGTGCAGAAAAGTATTTTAGAACTACTTGCTGGGCTAAAAGAAAAATACAACATGAGTATGTTGTTAATATCACATGATTTGGGTATTCTGGCATCCATTGCCGATAGAATTGCCTTAATGTATAAGGGAGAACTGGTGGAAGAAGGAAAAGCAAAACAAGTATTGCAAAACCCTTCCCATCCTTATACCAGAGCATTGCTGGCGTGTCGTCCGGATCATAAGCATTACACAGAGGTTCCGGTATTACCAACGGTAAATACTGAATTGTCTGCTCCTGAGGAGAAAATTCTACCGACAGTGGTTAAAAATGAAGGTGAAAAACCACAATATTCCATCATCCTTGAGGTTAAAGACTTACAAACTTCTTTTGTTACAAAGCGAAATTTGTTTGGAAAGACAAAGGAAGAATTTTTCGCGGTAAATAATGCAAATTTTGAAGTTTTTGAGAACGAAACTTTGGGTATTGTTGGCGGCTCAGGCAGTGGTAAAACCACACTTGGACGTACCATTCTTAGTTTGGTTAATTCCAGGAGGGGAGAAATTTTTTATCGCAATAAAAGTATTTTAAACCTTTCATCCTCTGAGGAAAAAAAGATACGGCGGAAAATACAGATAATCTTTCAGGATCCTTACTCGTCATTAAATCCACGCATAAAAATTGGCAACTCTCTTACAGAAGCCATGCAGGTGCATGAAATCTATAAAAATGCAGCTGTCCGTAAAGCTGAGGCAAGGCAATTGCTGGAAATTGTGGGCTTACCCGGAGAGGCATTTGAGAAGTATCCCCACGAGTTCAGCGGCGGACAACGTCAACGCATTGGCATAGCCCGGGCTTTGGCAGTAAAGCCTGAATTAATTATCTGCGATGAAATGGTTTCTGCCCTTGACGTGTCAGTGCAGGCACAGGTCCTGAATTTGCTGAATCAATTGAAATCAGAGTTTGGTCTCACATACCTTTTTATTTCACATGATCTGGCAGTGGTAAGGTATATGGCCGACAGACTTATTGTAATGGATAAAGGACAAATTGTTGAAACAGGCGATGCCGCCTCCATTATGGATAATCCGCAGCATCCCTACACCAAAACATTGATAGGATCACTTACTACTGTATAGGAAATTATCTTATTTCAAGGTTATCATAGAATCTGTTATTTTGAGGGTTCTCAACATCGCCTTGCTCCACCTGGTCACAAGCAGCAACTCCTTCAAATTGTTCAGGAAATTCAAAGCTTTCCTTCTCAATGTTTAATTTTTCATCGGCATAAACCTTCTGCATAAATGTAGCCCATATTGGCAGAGCCATATTTGCTCCCTGGCCCATGGTGATGCCATCAAAATGAACTGATCTGTCTTCGGCTCCGGTCCAAACACCGCCAGAAAGGTTGGGCGTAACACCAATAAACCAACCATCGGAATGGTTTTGTGTGGTGCCGGTTTTGGCGGCTATATCATTATCCAGTTCATAGGTAAGCCGCAGTCTGATTGCTGTACCCTCATTTGCCACAGCCATCATCAACTTTAGCATAAGGTAGGCAGTGCTTTCACTTATGGCATCCACACGGTGGGGTTGAAAGGTTGAAATAACATTGCCGTTTTTGTCCTCAATTTTTGTTACAAATATTGGCTCAGTGTAAACCCCCTGGTTTGCATATGTGCTGTAGGCGCCAACCATTTCATACAAAGAAATATCCGAGGTGCCCAAAACAAGTGAAGGCACGGGGTCAAGATAACTTGTGACCCCCATTTTTTTCATCACATCAATTACAGCATACGGATTAAATCGTTTCATCACCCAGGCCGATATCCAGTTTACAGAATTTGCCAGCCCCCATTTTAAAGATACCATTTTACCTTCATAATCAGAGGAACCAGAGTTTTTAGGCGTCCACGTGGTGTCGTTAACTTCAAAAGTTGTAGGTACATTGGGCACTTTCATGCACGGATCAAGTCCTTCCTGCATGGCAAGGGTATACAGAAAAGGCTTTATGGTAGAACCTACCTGCCGCTTTTGAAGCTTTACAGGGTCGTATTTAAAATATTTGTAATCCGGGCCACCCGCATAGGCTTTTACATGTCCTGTTTTTGGATCCATGGCCATAAAACCTGAACGCAGGAAAAACTTAAAATATTTGATAGAATCCATGGGTGAAAGCAGGGTATCTTTTTCTCCTGCCCAGGTGAATATCGTCATCGGAACCGGTTCATTAAAAATGGCATCAATACTATCTGCTGAAATACCTGCATTGCGCAGGGATCGATACCGCGGGCTCCTGGTTTTAGCGGAGTTCAATATGCTTTCAATTTCTCTCCTGGTTAAATCATTGGAAAACGGTGCCTTACGGCGATTGCTTTTTTCTTTAAAAAATGCTGGCTGCAGCTCCTTAGAGAGATGGTCGTTGATGGATTCCTCTGCATGTTTCTGCATCCGGGAGTTCAACGTGGTATAAATTTTAATTCCATCTGTATAAAGGTTATATGGGTTGCCGTCTGGTTTCAAATTCTTTTTACACCAGCCATAGAGTGGATTCATCACCCACTGAAGCGAATCTTCCCTGTATTGTGCATAGGTAAAGAAATTTCTTCGCTGTGGTTCATTGGCATTCAGCATTAAACGCAGATATTCACGGAAGTAGGTAGCCAGTCCAGCATCGTGGCTTACTCTTTGGTAATCAATTACCAGTGGCTCCTGCCTTACACTATCATATACTTCTTCTGTAATAAAGCCATATTTCTCCATTTGGGAAAGCACTACATTTCTTCTTTCAATGGAGATCTCAGGTCTTCTGATGGGATTGAAATAAGAAGGGTTTTTAACCATTCCAACAAGCATGGCAGATTCAGCAAGAGAAAGTGAATCGGGGCTTGTATTGAAATAAACCTTTGCTGCCGACTTTATACCTACTGCATGATAAAGGAAATCAAACTGGTTCAGGTACAAAGTAATTATTTCATTCTTGGTATAGCTTTTTTCCAGTTTAACAGCGGTTACCCACTCCTTTAATTTGCTGTGAATAAGACTAATATTTCTCCCCAATTGGGTACTGTAGGTAGCGGTGTCGCGAGGGAACAGGTTTTTTGCCAGTTGCTGTGTTATTGTACTTCCTCCTCCGGCACTGCTCTGGCCCAATATGATTGTTTTAACAAAAACCCGTGCTAGTCCGCGTGCATCAATGGCCGAGTGGTTATAAAAGCGGATGTCTTCTGTAGCTATCAAAGCATCAATTAACTCCGGAGAAATATCTTTAAAATCAATAAATGTTCTGTTCTCAACATAATAGCTGCCCAATACCACACCATCTTCAGAAATAACCTCTGAGGCCAGCCGGCTTTTAGGATTTTCAAGCTGCTCAAAACTTGGCATGTAACCAAGTCTGCCGTTGCTTATTAGAATAAAAATCAGGGTAAGTGTTACAATGGGCAATGCAAAAAGTGTCCAGAATACAATTAAGAAAACCTTTTTTTTATTTTTTATCTTTGCCATTCTTATAAATTTCTTTTTTTGTAAAAGTAATATTTTTAAGGCTCACTGATAGATGTTTTTTATATCAGGTCTTGATTAACATTATATACACATAGAACTTTTGCTGTCATTAAACACGTATGGTATATTGGAATGCGGGATTAAAATAACACATTATTTCCGTGTTTTAAAAGCCGTTAATTCGAAAAATTTTATAAAAACATGCATTTATAAACTTTATTTTATAAACTTAGCGGCGAAAATTTGTTATAACAACGATGAAAATTAAAAAATATTAGGCTGAAAATTAATGGAAGATAATTTAGTAATCGTAGAATCGCCGGCAAAAGCAAAGACCATTGAAAAATTCCTTGGGAAAAACTACACTGTTACCTCAAGCTTTGGTCATATCCGGGATTTGGCAAAGAAAAATCTGGGAATAGATATAGAAAAGAACTATGAACCTGACTATATCGTTTCCGAAGATAAAAAGAAGGTTGTTACCGAACTCAAAAAACTTGCTAAAAAAGCTGGCACCGTATGGCTTGCATCTGATGAAGACCGGGAGGGAGAGGCTATTGCATGGCATTTGGCAGAGGTTTTAAAATTAAAACCTGAAACTACAAGACGAATTGTTTTTCATGAAATAACAAAGGGAGCCATTGTAAAAGCCATTGAGAATCCCCGCAGCATCAATCAAAATCTTGTTAATGCGCAGCAAGCCCGCAGAATTCTTGACCGATTGGTTGGATTTGAATTGTCGCCTGTTTTGTGGAAGAAAGTAAAGCCTTCCCTCAGCGCCGGCAGGGTGCAATCTGTTGCTGTGCGCCTGATTGTGGAAAGGGAAAGAGAGATAATGGCTTTTGAAAGCAGCTCTTCTTTTAAAGTGGTGGCTGAGTTTACACTTACTGATGAAAAAGGTAACATAAGTAAGCTTTCAGCAGACCTTCCCAAGCGTTTCCCAACAAAAAAGGAGACATTAAAGTTTCTGGAAGACTGCAAAGCATCTACTTTTAAAGTTGAAGATGTTGTAAAAAAACCTGCGCGTAAATCCCCTTCCCCTCCCTTTACCACCTCCACTTTGCAACAGGAGGCCAGTAGAAAATTAGGATTTTCAGTGGCACAAACCATGGCGGTGGCGCAAAAGCTTTACGAATCAGGTAAAATCACATACATGCGTACTGATTCAGTAAATCTTTCTGATACCATATTGAAGGGAAGTGAAAAGCAAATCAAATCAAGCTTTGGTGATAAATATGCCAAAAGGCGAACCTATAAAACCAAAGCCAAAGGCGCACAGGAAGCACATGAGGCCATACGTCCCACTTATATTGAGAATGATAAAGTTTCCGGAACCAACCAGGAACAAAGACTATATGATCTGATTTGGAAAAGAACCATAGCTACGCAAATGAGCGATGCAGAGCTGGAAAAGACCCAGGCTACCATTAGTATTTCTAACTCCGAACATTCTTTTGTTGCAACAGGTGAAGTACTTATATTTGATGGTTTTTTAAAGGTTTATATTGAATCAACAGACGATGAAACACAGGAAGAGAAATCATCATCCTTGCTTCCGCCACTAAAAGCAGGGCAGGATTTAACCCTTGCCTCTGTGAATGCCACGCAGCGCTTCACACATCATCCACCACGATTTACCGAGGCAAGCCTTGTAAAAAAACTGGAAGAATTGGGAATTGGACGACCTTCAACATTTGCACCTACTATTTCCACTGTGCAGCAAAGGGGCTATGTGGTAAAAGAGGACCGGCCCGGAGAGGAAAGAGTCTACGAGGTAATCTCCCTTAGTGATAATAAAATTC
>JBEPYD010000179.1:0-7884 GCA_041641575.1 Bacteroidales bacterium | reverse complement strand
ATCGGTTACCGTAAGGTTTTTAGTCATGTCAAATTCAGTTCCTTCATAATAATCTTTAAACACATCCACCATCATTTGCAGGGTTACCAGGGTATCCGGTTTAACGGAGAAGGGATAATTCTCTGCGCGTGGGTCCAGTCCGAGGGAAGGTGCCAGCAGGTCGTATACCCGCCATTCGCGTCGGCGCGATGCAAATGAAGTACGGCTCCCCGGTGCATAGGCATAGCAGAAGCGGAACGGTTCTTTTTCAGGATTCCACCAGCCGTTTTCTATGGCTACATCAAAAATATTATCAGAAGCCATGAAGTATTCTGAATCGTCAAGGTCAATCTCTTTGATGGTGCTGGCGTTAGCATTTACTGCGATATGCTCGTCAGGTACACGCTGTGCTACCCAAATGGCTCCGGTTTTTCCCTTTCCGGGACCCACAATCTCCATGTGCCATACCTCATGTTTATCAGCAATGGTAAGGGCTTCGCCATAATCGTTCCAGCCGTATTTCATGAGCAATTCGTCGGCCATGGAAATGGCCTGACGTGCAGTGGTACAGCGCTCCAGCATCAGGCGGAAAAGGCGCTGGCAATCAATCAGGCCTTCGTCTGACTGTAATTCTTTGCGTCCGCCAAAAGTGGATTCTCCAATGCCCAGCTGTTTGGTGTTCAGGGAAGGATAGGCAGTATTGATAAACCCATAGGTTTCTTCCACCTGTGGAATGTTTCCAATGGGAATATGGCTGTACGTGGGCATGGCCAGGCTGTCGCTCGGAACTCTTTTGTACATGGTGGCAGTGGCTCCTGCCGGATGTTTTGCCGCCGGCACAATATCCATCCATGAACGGGTGCGGTGGCTGTCGTCGGTATGCGATGTCATTACACTACCATCGGCTGAGGCTGCTTTGCCCACGGTAATGGTGGTGCATCCGTCGGGAACGCCACCTTCCCAGTCGGGGATTTCCTGGGTATGGGCTGTGAAAGTAGTTGCCATCCCTGCAAGAGCAAGGAATGTGGTGTAGCGTTTAAATTGAATGATCATGTTTTTGTTGTTTTGTTTGCTTTTCAACAAAAGTAATAATTCAAAATCTTTTTATAACATTCTGTTAAGCATGTTGTAGACTTTCGCTAATTATCAAACTTTTGTGCTCTTCCGGATTTGCAATCCGGAAGCAGTTAATACAGGATTTGTAATCCTGTAGTTGTAGTACAAGTGCGTGCCTCAATAATACTGATTGCAAAATATTGAATTAATTGAATGAAATATGGATTTCAAATCCACAGCTATTGACTTTCGGATTACAAATCCGAAAGAGCCGAGGTAGCTGAAGGAGTAGGGAAGTAGCTAACAGATCGCTACGGCCGCTCTTCCGGATTTGTAATCAGGGAGAAAATAATCAAAGGATTTTAATCCGGTATATCTTACGCAAATAACCGCCCACTGCTCACCTTTGCGCTCTTCCGGATTTGCAATCCGGAAGTTCATAAAACAGGATTTGTAATCCTGGAGTAAAAGTGCGTGCCTGAAATACGGCAAGAGATTATTGACAAAAAGGATTGCTGGATATTGAATTTGATTGAATGAAATGTGGATTTCAAATCCACAGTTATTGACTTTCGGATTGCAAATCCGAAAGAGCCGAGGTAGCTGAGGGAGTAGGGAAGTAGCAAACAGATCACTATGGCCGCTCTTCCGGATTTGCAATCCGGAAGTTCATAAAACAGGATTTGTAATCCTGGAGTAAAAGTGCGTGCCTGAAATACGGCAAGAGATTATTGATAAAAAGGATTGCTGGATATTGAATTTGATTGAATGAAATATGGATTTCAAATCCACAGCTATTGACTTTCGGATTACAAATCCGAAAGAGCTGATTGTTTAAGAGTTCCCGCTCTGAACAGAATTGCAAACCTAAAAGAAACTGGTATTCTTTTATGGATGTTGATTCTCCCTAACCCCTGAAATTTGCGCCAGGAAATGACGAAAGTCCTCACCGGTAAAGTCAAAATCCGGATCTGGCTGTTTAATATCCAGGCTTCCGTTTTCTTTTTGGATGGTAAATGAAAACACATACGCATCAGGCTTTTTCATACCCAGGGTGCCAAAACGGATATCATTCAGCACTAGGGTTCCCTGGTCGTTCTGCTCCAGTGTATAATAGCCTTTGGTAAAGGAAACCAGTCGCTGGTATTTTTTTATATCCTCTACTTCTTCAGCAAGATCTGCATTACGCGGAAGAAACTCGAAGTGGATATCAGCTCCGGGATTGAGCACGGAATAATATCCGCGCAGGTAACCCTCTGGTGTTTTAGCCAGCCCCATCCATAAAAAATTGGTCAGGGGCAGGGGACTGGTTCTGAATTCAGTGATGTTGTAATCCTGCTTTTTAAGCTGCTGCTGAAATGTATGGTTGACGTATAGTTTGTTCATCAGCGTAAGCCCCAGGTAGGCAGTAGTAATGATGAGGATGTTACGCGCAATTTTATGTCGTTTGGGATTGGACCGACGCAGAAAAGCCACCCAGATAAGCGCTATGAGAAAAGGCAGGGTGTAAAACACATCGATAATGGCAATGCTGTTCACCTCATACCGCGTTTGCACCAGTGGGGTAAGCAATCCGGTACCGTATCCCGTTAAGGTATCCAGCAGTATGTGTGTAAACAAGACCAGGAAAGTAAAAAGCGACCAGCGCCTGAAAGACAAGCCGGTTTTTTTATGGTAAATTTTATGAAGCGCCCAGCCAAAAAGCGGTGCTGCCAATGTTGCGAAAATTATAGAATGACTAAATCCGCGGTGCACAAACAGGCCATCCACAAAACTATAAAGGGGTTGGATAAGAACGTCCAGATCGGGTAGGGTTCCCAGAATGCCACCCCATAACAGGGCATGATTGCCGGCCTTTTTTCCTGCTACAACCTCGCCCACTCCGGCGCCCAAAACTACCTGTGTAATCGAATCCATGCTTTATTTTTAGCATATAAACAGTAAATGGGCGGGGATGTTTAGGGAAAGGGTTGTGGTATTCGAATCTTAGAGTAGTAAAAATAATTTACTTATTATACGCATGCTCCCGCACCTTCAGTGCTCTCAAAACCTACTGCCATATTTCCCCGGGCTGCACCCGGGGCTATTGATTCCGCACTTTCAGTGCTTGATGTTAGAATTTTATTGGGTAATCCACCAATGGTATGTTAAAATATTTCAATAACTTGAAAATCAAAAAATTTAAACAAGATAAATTTATCACTAAATATAATGTTGCTAATCCAATACTGCTATGCTTAAGAGCCAGGTAAACTCATCTGATCTATTCTGCAATCTCCAGCACCAAAGGTGTGCAATCAACAGCCCGGCCTGCAAGGCTGGCCCATTTCTAAACGCAAAGCACTTAAAATGTGGAATCATTTTCGAATGTCTTTTCTAAGTATTAGGCAAGCTCCCGCACCTTCAGTGCTCTCAACACCTACGACCATAATTCCCCGGGCTTCACCCGGGGCTATTGATTCCGCACTTTCAGTGCTTGATACGATAGGTTTTATTCGGATAATCCTCCAATGGTATTTTACAACGTTTGAAAATTTAAAATAGATGAATCTATCACTGAATATAATGATGTGAATCCAATACTAATATGCACAAGGTCCAGGCAGACTTATCTGGACCCATTCTCCTTTGCCATTCTCAGCACCAAAGGTGCGCAATCAACAGCCCGGCCTGCAAGGCTGGCCCATTTCTAAACGCAAAGCACTTAAAATGTGGAATCATTTTCAAAAGTCTTTTCTAAGTATTAGGCAAGCTCCCGCACTTTCAGTGCTCTCAAAACCTACGGTCATAATTCCCCGGGCTTCACCCGGGGCTATTGATTCCGCACTTTCAGTGCTTGATACGATAGGTTTTATGGGATAATTCACCAAAGGTTTGTTGCACTGTTTGCAATAATTTGAAAATCTAAATAGATGAATCTATCACTGAATATAATGATGCTAATCCAATACTGCTATGCTTAAAAACCAGGTAAACTCATCTGATCTATCCTTCCTTTCACAGCACCAAAGGTGCGCAATCAACAGCCCGGCCTGCAGGGCCGGGTATGCCATAGTACAAGATTAAGCGCTGAAGGCGCGGAATCAATCCCATAGGTATTTTTCATTATAATCAACCTTATATTTCTTCAGAAAAGAAAGGAATTCCTGCTGAAAAGAAATTCTTTTGTGATGAATATGTTGATCCATAATATATTTCTGTACATCAGAAATTTGTGTTGGGTTAACAGAAAAACAACCATAACCTTTTTGCCAGTAGAATTTTTTGAACTTATCTCTTTTCTCTTTTATCCATGAAGAGGAATGCGATTTTATATGTTCGAGCAATTTGACCAAAGTTATTTTCTTTGAAAGCGAGCAAAGAATATGAACATGATCAGAATAACCTCCTATCTGAATAGGATAACATTCATTTTCCCGACAGATTCCCCCTAAATAATTAAATAGTTCATATTCTATGGAATCATCAATAAAGGGATGGCGTTCCTTCGTACTAAATGTAATATGCACATAATTTTTCACTAATGACTGTGGCATAGTATTCTGTTTGATTAATAATGTTACTCAAGGTAAAGAATTGCTGCCAAAATTCAAAATGAATCATGAAAAATACCATCGCTCCCGCACTTTCAGTGCTCTCAATACCTACGACCATAATTCTTCACCCGGGGCTATTGATTCCGCACTTTCAGTGCTTGATACGATAGGTTTTATTCGGATAATCCTCCAATGGTATTTTACAACGTTTAAAAATTTAAAATAGATGAATCTATCACTAAATATAATGATGCTAATCCAATACTGCTATGCTTAAGAGCCAGGTAAACTCATCTAATCTATTCTGCAATTTCCAGCACCAAAGGTGCGTAATCAACAGCCAAGATTGCAGGGCTGGTCCATTTATAAACGCAAAGCACTTAAAATGTGGAATCATTTTCGAATGTCTTTTCTAAGTATTAGGCAAGCTCCCGCACCTTCAGTGCTCTCAAAACCTACTGCCATATTTCCCCGGGCTTCACCCGGGGCTATTGATTCCGCACTTTCAGTGCTTGATACGATAGGTTTTATTCGGATAATCCTCCAATGGTATTTTACAACGTTTAAAAATTTAAAATAGATAAATTTATCACTAAATATAATGATGCTAATCCAATACTACTATGCTTAAAAACCAGGTAAACTCATCTGATCTATCCTTCCTTTCCGCACCAAAGGTGCGCAATCAACAGCCCGGCCTGCAGGGCCGGGTATGGATTACCACAAAATTAAGCGCTGAAGGCGCTGGGCAACCACTATTTAATCAGCTTCCATCTGTTCATATTCTTTAGGGATATGATGTTGCATAAGCACTACTGATCGTTCTTCAACTTTATATGTGCTTCCGGGTTTAAACCCTTCTTCGTGGGTATAGAAATCACTGTTCCTTGTATCAAATACCAGTTTCCATTCCGGGGCATACTCCTCATCAGGTAGAATGTAATCTACAGACTCATGAGAGGCGTTAAACATAATGTAGAAACTGTTATCCATGATTTTTTCGCCCCTTTTTCCACGTGAACGAATTCCCCTTCCATTCAGGTACACTGCCAATGAGCGGGCATTGTCTTCATCCCATTGCTCCTCACTCATTTCCTTTCCTTCGGGCAGGTACCATACAATATCTTTCAGATGGTTACTTTTAATGGTTTGCCCCTGAAACCATTTGTGCCTCCGAAAAGTAGGATGTTCTTTCCGAAAATGGATAAGCTTTTGTGTAAACGCCAATAATTCATTATCCATTTTTTTCCAGTTAAACCATGAAATTTCATTATCCTGGCAATATGCATTATTGTTGCCTTGCTGGGTACGTCCACTTTCATCACCTGCCAATAGCATAGGGACACCTTGTGAAAGGAACAAAGTGGCTAGAAAATTCCGGCGTTGCTTCTGCCTGCAATTATTTATTTCTTCATTTTTTGTAGGGCCTTCTTTACCACAATTCCACGAGCGGTTTTCATTTTCACCATCATTATTATCTTCGCCATTTGCATCGTTATGCTTCTCATTGTACGATACAAGGTCATTTAGGGTAAAACCATCGTGCGCTGTTATAAAATTAATACTGGCAGTGGGTCTTCGGTAATCATCTTTATAGAGATCTGAACTTCCAGTAAACCGGGTGGCAAATTCGGCCAGTTTACTTTCAGCTCCTCTCCAGTAATCACGTATGCAATCACGGTATTTTCCGTTCCATTCAGCCCATCCCGGCGGAAATTCACCTACCTGGTAACCTCCCTCACCCACATCCCAGGGTTCGGCAATCAGTTTTACCTGCGATATCACCGGGTCCTGGTGTATGATATCAAAAAAGGATCCCAGTTTATCTACATCGTGCAGCTCGCGCGCCAGCGCTGAAGCCAGGTCAAAACGAAAGCCGTCCACGTGCATTTCCTTTATCCAGTATCGCAGGCTGTCCATAATTATTCTTAATACACCGGGTAACATTGCATTCAGGGTATTTCCTGTGCCGGTATAATCCATGTAATATCGGTTATCCTCCGTAAGTCGGTAATAGCCGGCATTGTCAATACCTTTAAAACTTAATGTGGGCCCCAGATGATTGCCTTCAGCTGTATGGTTGTAAACCACATCAAGGATTACTTCTATTCCTGCTTTATGAAGTGTTTTTACCATTTCCTTAAACTCGGTTACCTGTTCACCATGGGTGCCTTTGCTGGCATACCTTACATCCGGGGCAAAAAAGCCTATGGTGTTATATCCCCAATAATTGGTTAGTCCTTTGTCTATAAGATGCTGGTCTGATACAAAATGATGCACAGGCATTAACTCTATGGCTGTTATACCAAGATTCTTTAGATATTCAATGGTAACCGGATGTGCAATCCCTGCATACGTTCCTCTTATATCTTCAGGTATTTTTTCCTGCAGATAGGTAAATCCCTTTACATGTGTCTCGTAAATTATGGATTTATAATAAGGAACTTTTATTGGTTTATCATTTTCCCAATCAAAGGTGTTATCTATTATTACAGATTTCGGTAAAAACTCCCCGCTATCTTTATCATTAAAAGAAAGGTCCTCATCATCATGCCCCGGTATGTAACCAAAAAGTGATTTATCCCAGTTAATTGTTCCGGAAACAGCCTTTGCATAGGGATCAAGCAATAGTTTGTTCGCGTTAAAACGAAGTCCGTTATTTGGCTCGTATGGACCATGAACCCTGTAATTATAAAGCTGTCCGGGCTTCAGTCCGGGTATGTATGCATGCCATACACCATGTGTACGTTCTTTAACTTGTATTCTGTCTGTTTCATTTTCTGCTTCATCATATAAACATAATTCCACTCCTGTAGCCATATCAGTAGCCAGTGCGAAATTTACGCCATGTTCATCATAATTTGCCCCTAAAGGGTAAGGTTGTCCCGGATGTGTTTCAATTTTCATATTTTATTATTTAAGATGCTAAAAAAGTTCATAACATTTTCGATACTAAGCATTCAATATTCTAATGGACTAAGTCATATCAGTAAAACCATATAAAGAAGGTGATTGTTTCAAATATCTTGATTCGTTTTTATTTCTGATTTAGGAATTTCTGCCCCTGCTGAAGGAGATGTACGGGTATTTCTATTGAATGATAAGATACTGGAAAGGGATGGGAAATTAGCAGTGATGATACGTGTAAGTGGTGATGGTGACATCAGATCTAATATCTCTGCAGGGGCACAGCGAAAGCATTTTCATTAAATTCCCGGCAGCTTGAAGTGGTGGAGATTGTGAAGCCCTTGCTAATCCGTGATGGGATATTCTTTGCAGGTCTTGATTTTATTGGAGACAAGTTAACTGAAGT
>JBEPYD010000178.1:0-7921 GCA_041641575.1 Bacteroidales bacterium | reverse complement strand
GCGCATCTACCCCTCTTATCCTCCCGATAAATCGGGACAGGCTCTTAAGGGGAATGCCATCCCACGTGGGTCGGTCCCTTTAGGGAATCGAAGGGGGTGTGGAAGGATTGCGCATATTCATTATTGACATGAACTAGTGTGAGTAGAAAAGGACAATATTTTCCATAATACTTTAAAAAACTATTAATTTATTGGGATACAAAAAAAGAGGCTGCCTTTTCAGACTGCCTCTTTTTATATTATATTGTGATGGATTACGATTCCTCTCCCAATAATTCTTCCATTTTGGTTCTTAAATCATCTCCACGCAGGTTACGTGCTATGATGATACCATCTTCATCCAGTAACACATTGGAAGGGATGCTGCGTATGCCGTATAGTTTGCCTGCGGCACTTTGCCAGTACTGCAGATCAGAAATCTGGGGCCATGTAAGATTATCATCATGAATGGCTTTTACCCAATCCTCACGTGTGCGGTCAAAAGAAACGCCTAATATTTCAAAACCATCATCATGATAGTCTTCGTAAATGGCAACCAGGTTGGGGTTTTCCTGTCGGCAGGGACCACACCAGGCAGCCCAGAAGTCTAACAACAGGTATTCATAGTCGCCCGAAAGATCGGATAAGGCCATGGTATTTCCACTGGTATCCGGCAGGGCAAAATCAGGAGCCGGCTGGCCGATGGCCACTGCACGCATGGTTTCAGCCTGTTCCTTCAGCTCCAGCATATACGAACTTCCATGCAGTGATGTATCGATAAGGGCAATAAAGGAATCCAACTCAGCTACCTCCATGTTGTAGGATAATTCTCTGCGCAATAAATAAGCAGCAACAATGGAGTTTGTATTTTCCGCTACAAAATCCTCGGTAAAAATGCGCTGATTGTTCATAATGGCTTCAATACGCTCTTCAATCTCTTTTTGCTTAATGTCATCCGTTTCATCCTGCAGGGCATACCACTGATCATAGAGGGGTTTAAGTTGTTCACGGTAAATTTTTACACTATCTGTATAGGCGGTAAACTCGTCATGTGCCGTTGAACCGCTCACTTTAATACCCTGCAGTGAATCTGCATTCAGATTGATGCTGATATTTGTATTTTCAGCAAAAAATGAGGCTATTTGTCTTTCATTATCTCCTACCTGTATAAAGAGTAATTCAGGATAAGCCAGTTCACCGGTAAAAGTGAAACTGTTATTTTGCACCTCGGCAGTATCGATTGTAGTGAATGCTCCCTGGCTGTATTGTTTCAGGAATAATTTTCCGGAGTCATAATTAGAAATAGTACCATCTACTACAAAACCATCTTCTTTGGTGGCGCAGGAAGATATCAGCAGTACTGCTAAAAGAAAGGGGAATAATTTTTTTGCGATCATCATATATTTGGATTTTAGGGTTATTACAGGATAAATATAGTTTTTATTTGATTATCAACCGTATTTTGTAGTGAAAAGTATATCTCAGCACCTGAAAAACCTTAAAAATGTTTAAAATACAAATCCAGGAGCTTTTGCGCAGCCTGAAACGAGCTCATTTCGTCGTTCAGAACTTTTTGTTCCATCTTTTTCAGGTTGGGTTTTATTTCCGGATGATTATAAAAATGATTTCTGATTTTTTCATTGATGGTTTCCATCATCCAGTAATGTGCCTGTTTCTTTCTTTTTTCATTAAAAAATCCATTTTCGCGGGTTAATTGCAGGTATTCATGAATGGTTTCCCACAGTTTATCGATACCGGTATTTTTTAGCGCAGAGCTGGTGAGCACCGTAGGAACCCATCCCGATTCAGTAGGAGGAAAAAGATGCAGTGCATTTTCATATTCCCGTTTCGCCATTTTAGCTTTATCAATGTTATTGCCGTCGGCTTTGTTAATGGTGATGGCATCAGCCATTTCCATGATGCCTCTTTTAATACCCTGCAATTCGTCTCCGGCACCGGCCAGCATCAGCAAAAGGAAAAAATCCACCATGGAGTGAACGGCCGTTTCTGATTGTCCCACACCCACGGTTTCAATGAAAATGATTTCAAAACCTGCCGCCTCACACAAAATTACAGACTCGCGGGTTTTGCGGGCCACACCGCCCAGCGATCCTGCGGAAGGAGAAGGCCGGATAAAAGCATTCTTGTCTGTGGAGAGGTCTTCCATGCGGGTTTTGTCTCCAAGGATGCTGCCTTTGGAGCGCTCACTGCTGGGGTCAATGGCCAAAACCGCCAGTTTTTTTCCCTGCCGGGTGATGTGCTTCCCCAGCGCTTCAATAAATGTGCTTTTTCCCACGCCGGGCACACCGGTAATGCCAATACGGATGGAATTGCCGGAATGGGGAATACATTTCTCTATAATTTCCCCGGCCAGGATCTGGTGTTCCGCTTTGGCGCTTTCAATTAAGGTGATGGCCTGGCTAAGCCTGGTAAGATTACCCTCCAGAATTCCGGTAACATACTCATCAGCGGAAAGCGATTGCCTGCGCCTGTTTTTAAACCGTGCAATGGCATCGTCATTGGTCATGGAAGGCTGGTCGATACCTGCATTTACTTTTAAAGCGCTTTTATATTTTTCTTTGTCGTTCAATTTAAATCTATGTTTTGCAGATGATGAAATGCAAAAATAAAGCTAAAAATGGCAAATGCACAATTTTGCTGTCTGCTGTCGGACTATACTTTCTAAAATCCGGTGAACCAGGTGTGAGGAAATAAGCTTGCGGTATGAAGAAACGGGGGTGCGGTGTCATGCAACAAGGTCGCCGGATCATGCAATGAGGTTGCGATTTCAGGAAACAAGGTTAAGGTGTGATGAAATGAAGTTAGTGGTTTAGGAAATATACGGGGATATATCAACGGAGGCTCGGAATTTAAGTATAAAATCAACGAGTTTAACGAAGAACAGTTGTTATATCATCCGCATAAATACGACAGGTGATAAAAGAAATCGAACATGCCCTATAGAGGAACGCAGGCTTTGCGCCATAGTTTCGCGACGCATTTGTTGGAGGCAGGCACAGGTTTGCGCTGTATCCAGGGTATGTGGATGCATAATAACTCAAAGGCAACTGAGATATATACCCATGTGAATACTATTCATTTACAAACGATTAAAAGCCCTTTATATGGCATTGACTTTTGATAATAATGTATATATTTGAAAAAGGAATTGAATACGCACCGAATGAGATAAGCAATGTATGGGGAATTTGAGGTACGCTTATTTAATAGTTACCAACAAGCCTAAAAGAGACATTATCAATGAAAATTTGCTGCAAGTAGATGAAAAAAGAAATGGGAAAAGTCAGCGCACAAAAGCAAGAGTGTGGCTGCCCTTCCCTGCAACCGTCCCTTCGCAGCCACACTCTTGCTTTTTTTGCCTACCCGCCAGCGTTGTGCAAGGATTTTGGTATTTTGGCAGGAAACCAAACTTAACAAAACAACTATAAAGTTATATATATTATATTTATTAACACGTTTTCAACTTTAAAGTTGTAAAATATAAAAATATGCCGTATCTTTACACCGATTTTTAATTTACACATGGCATCAAAACAAGAAGTTGAAAAATACTTAAAGGAACTAAAGGTGAAAATGGAAATTTTCGGCATACTGTTTCTTGATGACCGTGGCAAGAATCAACAAACGCTGCACGATTTAGAAATTTCACCTGCCAAACGTAAAGAAATTATAAGTTCGTTAAAGGTTGAAGATTATTCACAAGGCCCTTTAGACGAAAAAATGCGTGGCATATTGCCTATGTGGGTTTTTGGCAAACAGGTAAAAAAGAAAGAAGTGTACATTAAAGTAAGTATGGGAAATGAAAACAACGGAGCGGTTTGCATTTCGTTTCATATTGCCGAACACCCCATGAATTATCTATTTAAAAAATAAACATCATGAACAGTCCATTTACAGGTAAAGAAATGAGCATTGTAAAAGAGTGGAGAACCATGAGTTTTCGCAAAGACAAATTCAAGGTGTTATTTCATTCGTACAAATGCGAAGATACAGGCGAGCAGTTTGAAGATGATGCATTTGCCCAATTGAATTACAATCAATTAGTAAATCAATACAGGGTAAAATACAGCATCCCCTTTCCTGAACAAATTGTTTCAATTCGTGAAAAGTATAATCTTTCGGCAGCAAAAATGTCTGAGATATTAGGTTTTGGTACTAATGGATATCGTCAATACGAAGGAGGCGAAGTACCCAACCAGTCAAACGCAAAATTAATCCAGTTAGCAGATGACCCGCATGAGTTTAAAAAACTGGTTAATTATTGCACAACACTTGACCAGAAATTTGTAGATAAAACACATAAGACAATTGATAATTTATTGGAAGAACTAAAGAAGAATAAATTTGAAAAGCAATTGGAGAATTACTTCTTTGGTACATGCCTTCCTAATAATCTGACAGGATTTAAAACACCTGATTTTAGGAAGTTTTCAGAGATGGCTGTGTTTTTCACCGAGAAACTTGAACCATGGAAAACCAAGTTGAATAAACTTTTGTTCTATGCTGATTTTATCATGCATAAACAATCAGGATTTTCAATGAGTGGAGTTCAGTATCGAGCCATTCCGATGGGGCCTGTACCTAATAATTTCAACAGTATATTCGAATATTTAGCCAATAAAGACGAATTGGATATTTATTACACCAATTTTGCCGATGGTGGCACAGGAGAACAATTTAAGCCAAATCCAAACAAGACTTTTGATAAGGAATTGTTTACCGAAAGCGAATTACAAATATTAGAGTCGGTTGCAGAAAGATTTAAAACCACATCTACAAACGAGATCATTGAAATCAGTCATAAAGAAAAAGCTTGGATTGATAATATTGCAGAGAAAAAACTGATTGACTATAATTATAGTTTCGAATTAAATTGAGACTCCAAATGCACACCGTCCCTTCGCTCTCAGGCACATGCCGCAAACGCTGCAAGTCAGCCCACAAACCAAATTTGCGGCAAGAGCCCTCAAGCCCGTCCCGCCCAAACTTACAGACAGAGCGGTGCAGCAAACATGAGAATATTGACAGAATGAATAAAGGCCAGTTGGTAACACGCAATATACGTAAGCCGGGGGATGTGGGTAATTTAAACTTTTGTACATTTACTCAAAATTGTAACGGTTTGATAGGTTGGAGCTTCGTAATTCCGGCCTCCGTATATTGCCATCCGTTAGCTGCAATTAGAAAATGAACTATTATTTATCTTCATACAGATTTGGTGACTACACAGAGGAGTTAAAAAAACTGATGCCAACTAATAATAAGATTGGTTACATCAGTAATGCTGCTGATTGGGTTGGAAGCGACCCAGAAAGGACAGCTGAACGAATCCAAGTAGAAATGAAGCAACTATACGATCTTGGGTTTAATTCTGAACACCTTGACTTAAAAGATTATTTCGGACAAAAAGATAGACTAAAAAATAAACTGGATAACTTAGGTGGAATTTGGATTTGTGGCGGTAACACATTTGTATTGAGACAAGCAATGAAACTAAGTGGTTTTGATGAGCTTTTTGATTCTTTACAATCTAGAATAGACTTTCTTTATTCTGGATACAGCGCTGGGATTTGCATTCTCTCTAACAACTTAAAACCCATAGACCAGGTGGATGACCCGTTTAGCTTTCCATATGAAGGAATAATTGAGCCTATCTATGAAGGTCTGGGTGCTTTTGACTATATTTTTTTACCCCACTATGACTCAGACCATCCTGAATCAGAAGATATTGAAAAAGAAGTTCAAAGATGCATTGAAAATAAATGGCCTTATAAAACTCTCAGAGATGGTGAAGTAATAATAAAAACAGCAGCTAACGATTAGCCTCTAATAAAGCGTTGCTTGCATACGCTTTACATTAGAGGCTGTGTTGAACTAAACAATGCCGGCACACGCACGTTTCTAAACCCCTGTTTTTCTTTATTTTACTTATAATGGTTTCAATAGGTTTATTTTAGTCATGGTCTTTTTTTTGCTACTATTTTTTACCAGAAAAGGAGACTGGCACAGCTTGTCCCGCTCTTAACGGGAGTGTGCATAGCCCAATTCTTCAGACCACTTTAACAAACGAGCGCTTGCAAAAGAGAGGTTTCTTTCCAATGGCTAACATGGACGTAAACTATTGCCATGTTTAGTGAACCGCCATATCCGCCACACGGCGGACGTACGGTGGTGTGAGAGGGTGGAGAACCAAATTATTTTTGTATCTTGCTCTACTCATTTGTGGCAAATACGAAATAGACATTCAATCTAAATGACAAACTATATGAAAAAGATAATTTATTATGTTGCGAGTTCCTTAGACGGATATATCGCAGGAGAAAATGACGATATCAGTAAGTTTATTTTGCAAGGAGAAGGAGTTGAAAATATCAATCAGACCTCGCGAATTTCGGAACAGTAATTATGGGTCGAAAAACCTACGAATTCGGGTTTCAACATGGACTTGAACCAGGACAGCCTGCTTATCCAAATATGGAACACCATATCTTTTCGAATTCACTGAAGATTGATATTCTATCAGAGTCCGTTAAAATCGAAAGAATCAGCGTGGATAAAGTAAATGAGATTCGACAAAACGCTAAGACTGATATCTACCTATGTGGTGGTGGTAAGTTTGCAGGTTGGCTATTAGAAAACGGACTTATTGACCAGTTGAAACTCAAATTAAACCCTATTGTACTAGGAAGCGGGACGAAATTATTCAGTTCTTCAACTGCAAATGAAAGTTGGGAATTAACTGAAAAAGAATCTTTTTCAGACGGACTTCTAATATTGACTTATGACAATAAAAAATACTAGCCACAACAATTAGCCTCTAATAAAGCTTTGCTTGCATAAGCTTTACCTTAGAGGCTGTGTTGAATTAAACAAGGCCGGCACACGTACGTTTCTAAATATCTGTTTTTCTTTATTTTACCTATAGTGGTTTCAATAGGTTTATTTTAGTTATGGTCTTTTTACTTTTGCTGCTATTTTTTACCAGAAAAGGAGACTGGCAAAGCTTGTCCCGCTCTTAACGGGAGTGTGCAAAGCCCAATTCTTCAGACCACTTTAACAAACGAGCGCTTATAAAAGAGAGGTTTCCTTCCAACGGCTACGGTACGTATCATGGTTTCGGATAATTCAACATTACCGGTACAGGTTAAACAACTCTTTCAATATTTAAGGTTTTAAACTCTAGATTTTTTGGCTGATAAAATTGGAATGAACCCAAAATTATTATCACAATATTTTCAGGGACATGAAAAACCATCAGAAAAACAGACTGAGAGAATGATATTCGGAATTCATCCAATTGGACAAGAATTATCTGAAATTAGCACAATACATAACAAATGGACAAAACATATGCGGTGGAGGAATAAAATTGGCAGTTGCAACCTTTTAATTGACTTTGATAGAGCTTGACAATGAAGTCATTTGGAAGCACAAATGGCACCAAATAACAACAACAGTCTGGTGCAAAACTATTTCGAAGTGCACTACGTTACATAAAACATATACACCTGAAGTTTGATTATTTTGTCTGTTTTCTTATCTTGGTAAAGCAAAGCGGGGACTCATGTAACATGATAATTTTAAGAGATAGGGCGCTATGTGCCAGTAAGCCTTTATATAGCCTATATCATAGCTGTTGATATAAATTAGAGATTGGTTATTTTATTCTTGAACTTTATTACTGGTATAATAGCAAATAGTAACCAATCAAATGAATTTTCTTGCACACAATGTATGGAAAGGATACAGACCACTACAAATTATTAGTATCTTTATGGAAAAGTGATATTTAATTGGCTACTCATCTATTACGAACGTTGACATCAATAAACACAAAATACTCAGTCCATTAAAAAATGAATTATGAGTAATAATAAAGAAGATAACTACTTGAAGAAAGAACTCTATGAATTAATCAAAA
>JBEPYD010000177.1:0-7934 GCA_041641575.1 Bacteroidales bacterium | reverse complement strand
GGTTGGCATGTCCTGAAATGTAACCATCAGGAACTCTGCGTGCCACCCAAACAGCACCTTTCTCTTCCATACCTTTACTTATAATTTCCATTATCCAGACTTCATTAGGATCTGCAATGGAAAAAGATTCGCCTGAGCTGTAATAACCGTAGGTCTGTAACAAATCGTCAATAACCTGTATGGCTTCGCGTGCAGTTTTGGCTCGCTGAAGGGTTATCCACATCAGGCTTCCATAATCTATTAAGGCAGTAGTATCGCGTAGCTCAGAACGACCACCAAAAGTGGTTTCGCCTATAGAAAGCTGGTGCTCGTTCATATTTCCCACAACATGATAAGTATGCTCAACCTGCGGTATCTGTCCCAGGTATTTGCCTGTATCCCATTCGTAAATATCAAGCATAGTACCGGCCGGGTGATCTGAAGCCGGAAAATAATAAAGTTCTCCGTAAAGAACATGGCTATCGGCCAGATAAGTGATAAAAGTAGATCCATCGGTTGATGCACCTTTGGAAACCAGCAAGTTGGTACAGGAATGGATGTTTGATACATATCCTGTAAAAATCAATAAGGTTAATGATACAATAAAACGTTTCATTTGAATAATCTAATTAAGGTTTATATTCTTTGTTTCTGATGTATTTCTGTTTTATATTATACACAATGCTTTTAAAACTTGTTTACCTTCCGGGAACATGCCGGAAGTTGGCTTTAAATCAACAATATTGATTTTTTGCATTTAAATATATTTTACCAGGCTCTTGCCCTGTAATGTTTTTACTCCAAAACAGAAATAAAAAGGCCTGATTTTTGAAAAGCTTAAAACTATAACTTTTTTTTTAAATTTTTGGTGTGCTTAAAATCATGTTTTGGATAGGAAATAAACATTATTAAACATTGGGTGGGAATAATAAAGATAATAATTTGTCATACATATTATTTTAGAATGATTCTAATTCTCGAAAAAAATAATAGAAATAGTCGGCCTACCCCCCTCTTTACAGTATTTTATTGTAAAAAAATCATAATAAATCATGATATACTACCCTAAAATATGAATTTTTGCTCTTTTTTTTGCTACACCCCCTAATAATTAATAGTACTTAATGATATTTTTACATTTTTTTAACATATACCCTATTGCAAATCCAAAATCTTGCCGTATATTTGTACCATAATTAATGATTGAAACAGTTCTTAAAAAAATATTACAAGTCATGCAACATTTTTTTCTGCACGACGTTTAAAAAAGAAATTAGTAGTAGTTTTTTTTCATAGTGGTTTTAGTTAGTAGTTAGTTTTAGTTAGTAGTTAGATGTTAAAAAGGTGCTGTTGTGAAACAAGCACCTTTTTTTTTATGCATTTTTTTAACTTAACCTATTGATTTTCTGCAATATTCAACTTTTCTTCCTGAAATAATATAATTTGCTTCTAAAATATCTTTTTTAATTTACTGCGTTTATTTGCATATAGCTTTTATATGTTTTAATGTATTTATAAAAAAATAGAAAATGTCATATAATAAAAGGCATCAAAATGTATGGTAAAATTTTGGCTGTTTTATAAGGTTTTTCATATTATCAGGCAGTTCCAAAATATGTTTATCTCATTTTTTTCAGATTAACCTTTTATTATGGTATCAAAATACTATTTTTGTCAATATTATTATACATTTAAGGTGAATTTCAAAAAATAAATGATTTACGCATGAAAATATGTATCCTGGGCTTTGGAAAAATGGGCAAAGAAATTAAGTCCATCGCAGAAGAACGTAATCATACAATCCCCCTTGTTATCGATAAAGATAATATTGATGATTTTAATGCATCAAACCTTAAAGATTGCGATGTAGCCATAGACTTTTCCACACCGGAATCTGCTTATGCCAACATTCTTACCTGTTTTAACAATAACGTACCTATTGTTAGCGGAACCACCGGCTGGCTTGACAAATTCGACGAAATAACGGAGGCATGCAATCAGAAAAAACAATCTTTTTTTTATGCTTCAAATTTCAGCCTGGGCGTGAATTTGTTTTTTTCTCTGAATAAATGGCTGGGCATGGTAATGAATCGTTTCAACCAATTTGATGTCGATATTGAAGAAACGCATCATACGCAAAAAAAGGATGCTCCCAGTGGCACAGCTATTACCCTGGCAAACGATCTGATAAAAAGCATCGACCGAAAATACAAATGGAAGTTATCCGATGTTGTACCCGAGAATGAAATCGCAATTAAAGCACACCGCGAAGGTGATGTTTTTGGTATACATAAGGTAAATTACCAATCAGAGGAAGATGTGATAGAAATAAAACACACCGCCAAAAGCCGCAGGGGTTTTGCTCTTGGAGCTGTATTGGCAGCTGAATATATCAAAAATAAACGTGGTGTTTTTAGCATGAATGATCTTCTGGAACTCTATTAGTTTAAACCTTGTCCGCTCTTCTTAAAATCCGCCAAAAGTTGCTGCAGCGTAAGCTGCTCCCGTTTTATATCGTATCACTTTTGTACTTATTATGGGTATGGTGGATATCCAATGCCTGGTTTTTACTTGGCCTGCCGGTGATTTTTGACATGATGGTTACCCGCTATGTGCCATGGTTTTTCTGGAAGAAAAGAAAAAACAAAAAGTATATTTCCACACCGGTATCTTACTGGATAGATGCCGTTATTATCGCACTCATAGCCGCCGTATTTATACGTCTGTTCTTCTTTGAGGCCTACACCATTCCTACCAGCTCCATGGCCAAGACTTTGCTTCCCGGAGATTATATTTTTGTGAGCAAATTACATTATGGGCCAAAACGGCCACGTACACCCCTTGCCTTGCCATTTGTGCATAATAAAATGCCATTTACAAATCAGGTACCTTCGTATTCCAAAAAAATAATATGGCCTTATAAAAGACTCGCCGGATTTACAAGTATTAAAAGGAACGATATTATCGTATTTAATTTTCCGGAAGGAGATACGGTTGTACCTAATTTCCAGGGACAAAATTATTACACGCTCATCCGTGAATACGGCAGGGATTATATTGTAAATAATTTCGATATTATAACTCCCCCCGTAGATAAAATGGAATACTTTATTAAACGATGCGTTGCTTTGCCCGGAGACACACTGGAAATTATGCACGGGGATGTATTTATAAATGAGCAACGACAGAAACCTTTGCCTTCTTTTCAGTATAATTATTTTATTAAAACCCTTTCAGGTAAGTTATCTGATAGTATTTTCAGAAAATATGGTGTTTATCCGGCCGATGTGCGCTACAACAAATACTCCTCGCTCTATGAAATACCTCTTACCAGGGAAGATGTTTCTCGCATTTCCACGCTTAATGAAGTCATTAACATGTCAAAATATGAAAACACCTATGGTGCGTTTGCTACAAAATCAATCTTTCCTTATTCGTCATATTATAACTGGACAGAGGATAATTTTGGACCGGTAGTCGTTCCCCGAAAAAATAAAAAAGTGAATCTCTCCCTTCAGAACCTTCCTTTATATAAGCGTATAATCACAGCATATGAAAACAATAGTTTACTTATTAGCAATGATAGTATTTATATAAATGGTACATTTGCGCCCGAATATACATTTCGGAAAGATTATTTTTTCGTGATGGGTGATAACAGGCACAACTCCTCCGACAGTCGTTTCTGGGGATTTGTACCAGAAGATCATATTGTGGGGAAAGCTGTTCTGGTATGGCTTTCTATCAATCGTGAGAATGAGGAGGATAATAAAATCAGATGGAACAGAGTTTTTAAACCTATAAAAAGCTTACATTAACATTTTATCAAATGGATATCTTAAAAAATAAGTATTTTAAATTTTCATTAACAGCTGTTTTATATACCCTGTGGGTGATATGGCTGGGTAATTACTGGTGGTTATTCGGGCTGCCGGTTATTTTTGATTATTACATCACAAAAAAAGTTAACTGGACCTTCTGGAAAAAACGCGACGAAAAAAACAGTACAGTAGTAGAATGGATCGATGCTTTGATTTTTGCTGTTGTGGCTGTTTCATTCATTAACATATTTTTCTTTCAGAATTACAAAATACCTACCGGCTCCATGGAAAAAAGCCTGTTGATTGGCGACCACCTTTACGTGAGTAAACTGGCTTATGGACCAAAAATTCCAAATACACCGCTATCTTTTCCTTTTGCCCAGCATACCATGCCACTTACCAAAAAAACAAAATCGTACCTGGAGTGGATAAAGCTGGATTACAAGCGTCTGGCAGGTTTTGATGAAGTTGAGAACGATGATATTGTGGTGTTCAACTTTCCTGCAGGAGATACCGTTGTTGTTGAAATGAGCGCGCAGAGTTATTATTCTATTGTTCGCGGATACGCCCAACAGCTAGAATTTCAGCACAAACGCGAAGGACAAGCAAGAGATAAAACGTATTACTACAACCGGGCCAGGGATTATGTCTGGAAACAATACAATGTGGTAACACGGCCTGTTGACAGAAGGGATAATTACATTAAAAGATGTGTTGCCATTCATGGTGATACCCTGAAAATTAAAGACGGCCAGGTTATTATCAACGGCCAGCCACAGCAAGGTCTAGAAAATCTCCAGTACAGTTATATTATCAAAACCAATGGCACATTAATTAATCCCAAAGCTCTTGAACGGCTTGGAATTGCCAAAGATGATATAGCCCGCTATTCAGCCACTGATTATCTTATTCCCCTTACGCAGGAAATGGTGGAGACCATCCGCAATTTCAACAACGTCATTTCTGTTGAGCCCAACATGCAACCTGCTGGCGAGTATTCCCCCCGAGTTTTTCCGCATGACCCGGACTATAAATGGAACGAAGACAATTTAGGCCCCCTCTGGATACCGGAAAAAGGAGTTACCGTGCCGCTTTCGCTCGATAATTTACCGCTTTATAAGCGTATTATTGAAGCATATGAAGTGAATACCCTGGAAGTTAAAGACAGCACCATTTACATTAATGGCGAAGTAGCAGACAGCTACACGTTTAAAATGGATTATTACTTTATGATGGGAGACAACAGGCATTCATCTGCTGACAGCAGATTCTGGGGGTTTGTGCCTGAAGATCATATTGTTGGCCGCCCTGTTTTTGTGTGGCTTTCTCTTGATAAAGACAGAAAATTCCTTTCCAAAATCAGATGGAACCGTTTTTTTATGAACGCAACAGAATAATAGATCGTTAAAGAAAAATATAAAGGCATTGCAATTCTTGCAGTGTCTTTTTTTTATCCTGATTTTTCTATAATTTTATGGAAACTAAAGTAGCTATGATAAAAAAAATCCTATTCTGCCTGTTCTCAGGTATGTTTGTATTTGAAATTGCAGCCCAGCCTCATGTGCAAAATAATGACTCACTCTTGATAAAACTGTACCAGGGATTACGGGTTGCAGATGTTTCAGATGGAATGGATATGATTGGCCTTATGGATGTTGGATTAATGGATCCGGCAATTGCTCCACTCTGGAAAGACATAGATAATTTTAGCCACCAGTTTGTGGGAATTGCCCTTACCGTGCGTTATGTTCCTACAAACCGACAGCAATATCCTAAAGACACCACCATTGAAGGGTATAAAAAGTGGCGGGACCAATGGTACACCTATTTATCAGGAGAACCATTTATTGATTCCATAAATCCCGGAGATGTAGTTGTTATCGATAACCGGGAAGATGGAGATGCCGGAACAACAGGCTCAAATAACAGTATGCTTTGGACTGCCAAAGGTGCCGTAGGCATTATTTCTGCCGGAGGTGTTCGTGACACCGATGAAATTATTAAACAGAACATACCTTTATATATGGATTACAGAAAACGCGGACGCGGCATTCGTCCGGGCAGGAATGAACTTGCCTCTGTGAATGAACCCGTAGTAGTGGGCGGTGTGTATATTGAACCCGGAGATGTGATTGTTGCCGATGGTGACGGCGTTATCGTAGTACCACGCAGCAAAGCTATTGCAGTTGCTGATGCTGCAAGGCAGGAATTGATACTGGATAAAGCAGCCCGAAAACGATTGTATAAGGAACTGGGAATTCCACTGGATTTTACAGTAGAATGAGGTGTTAGAAAGGGAATTCCTCCAGGGGCTCGTCATCTTCAAGTGCCTCCACTTCTGGCAACTTTGCCACCTGGTGTTCTCCATTGCCATCTACATAAATAGCACGAAAAGGCCTGGTAGGACAGGCATATTCACAGGCGCCGCATCCTACACAAATGCTTTCGTCGGTTTCGGGAATGGTTAAGGTTCCTTCGTAAGGAACCATTCGCACGGCCTTTGTTGGGCAATGCTCAGCGCAAGCACCGCATGAAGTGCTTTCAGTATGCACCACACAATTATCCTTTTCAAAAATAACTTTCCCAACCTGGGTTGTTTTTTTTGCTTCTGTGGTAAGCGACATAATGGCGCCCGTAGGACATACTTCACTACAAACTGTACAATCATAATTACAGAAGCTGGCATGATAATCGAGCCGGGGCTGCATAAAGCCTCCAATTCCATATTCAAGTACGGAGGGCTGAATTACATTGGTAGGGCATGCCGAAATGCATAAATGGCAAGCCGTGCAGGTATCATTAAAATGTTCAATTCCTAATGATCCGGGAGGGGTTACCGGGTAGGTCTTATCATTGGGTATGGTTGTTTTCTTTGTGGGGATAACTTCCTCGCCATACGCTTTTGCAGATAAAATGCTGCTGCCAATAACCATACCAACCGCTTTTGTGAGGGCTTCTCTCCTGCCCTGATCTACCTTAACATGGCTCAAATTGGGCTTTGCGTTTGCTTTATTATTTTTGCCATAACCGGGGTAATAGTCAATTCCGTTTACATCGCATGAATCCAGGCAATTAAAACAGCCCACACACCGTGTGAAATCCACATTTTTATTTTTCACATCAATACACTGTGATTTGCATACGGCAGCACATTTTCCACATTGCGTGCAGGTGTGACTGTTGATACCTACTTTGTAATACGATGCCTTGGAAACAAGCCCAAGGAAGGATCCCACCGGGCATACTGTATTGCAATAGAGCCTTCCTTTACGAAAAGACAACCAGATAACAAGTGTTAAAAGTGCTGCCGGATAAATTAGTGCGGCCCACGCGGTTTGCTTAGTTTCAACATGATACAGGGTATAAACATCAAAATTGCCCAAAATATTTGCCATCATATTATTGGCGGCATAATATACAGGACGCACAAGCTGACTGAAAATTTTCCCAAAATTACTAAAGGGATCTAATAAGTTTGAGAAAATTACGGCACCAAAAATCAACCCAATGGCTGTAATAGTCATCAGAGAATAGCGAAGTCGGTTATGAGGCCGGGAATATTTAAACCTCCGCTTGCGTTTCTTTTTTGAAAACCAGGTTCTTGTCCGGGATACCACATCCTGCAGTATACCCATAGGGCAAACAGTGGAACAGTAAACCCTTCCAAAAAGCAAAGTAACCAACATGATAACCACAAACCCTATACTGGCAACAGATACCAGGTTCGCAAATTCAAGCAGAGATGGAATAAACTGTATCCAGGTAAAGCCGCCAAGGAACCAGTTAGGCAATGTTTCTGCAAAATCAACAAAAGCAAAGGAAAGGACTAATAAAAATATCAGAGATACTGTTACTCGAAAGGCTCTTAAAACCTTATACCGCATGTTATTATATTTTTATCCTGTTGATATTCAATTCGTCCAGATTCATATTTCCGGCATTCATTTCATGGGCAATTTTAATATACCCGATGGTCTCCGGATCAAGCCCGAAAAGCTTTGCTCCGGCAGCATCAATACTTACCATATCGGTGGAAATGAGTTGTGCCTTCATAGTGGTAACATCTTCTACGGAAACGCCTTTGGGTCCGTTTCTCTTCATCACCCGGTACGCATCAAGTATGTTCAAATCTGG
>JBEPYD010000176.1:0-7941 GCA_041641575.1 Bacteroidales bacterium | reverse complement strand
ATGGTGTACGTCTCAGTTTCAATTTTTTCCGGTTGTTGACATGCTGCAAAAGCAACAATGGCCAGAAATACCATAGCTTTTTTCATTTGTTTTTTCATTTCTGCAAAATTTAAAATTTGTAAATTAAAATAACCCTTAGGTAGAGTAAATGTAAAAAATAACTTCTGCTTTAAAAAATAACCAGGGCATAAAACATTTTAGAGTGTTGTTTTCTGAACAATCAGGGACTATTCCTGAACAACTAACATTGAGGCAGATATGAGTTTTACTCAATATTAGCAAGAAAATTCGAGTGGTTGCTAAGAAAATCACAAATTCGTGGTTTGCGAAGTAGAAAAAGCGCAGTCCGCTTAAGTCAGATGAGGATTATTATGGGGAGCGTAATGAAGATGTTGGGGTTTTTTGCAAAAATTGCTTATAATTTGTAACAACTGGAACCAATCACAAGCTGGTTTTACCAGCTAAGGTTAATTATTTGTTAATTTGTCGCATCTCACAGTTCTTGCATTAAACCATTTCACATCTTTGTAGTCTAAGTATCATCAGACATATAGAATTTTCTGCTATGCAAATAATGCTTTAATTAAAACAATGTATAATACATGCTGTTTAAAAGATAAAAATATCCTTTTTTAATATAAACAACAACACACAAATAATTCACATATTTATTAAGTAACCTACAAATGAACATAAAAATCATTTTCTATATATTCACTTCTCTGCTTTTTTCTGCGTTTTCAGGCAATAATGCTTTTGCTGAAAATTCTGAACTTAAGGGCAAAATTACAGGTAAAGTTATTGATGCATCCACCGAACAGCCCATGGAGTTTGCTACTATTTCCGTATTTGACAAAGATTCAAGCCTGATAACCGGTACCATTACCGATAACAAGGGGAATTTCAACATGGATGTACCCAATGGAGAATACTATGTTGTGGTTGATTTTGTGGGATTTAGTGAAAAGTCTTTTACAGGAATTGAAGTTGGAGCCGGAAACAGGAATGTGGATTTGGGTAGCATTTCTCTTCAGCTTACTACAAGTGACCTTGATGAAGTTACAGTACGTGCCGAGCGAAGCGAGATGGTAATGACACTGGATAAAAGAATCTTCACAGTTGGAAAAGACCTTACCAACACAGGAAATACAGCCGCCGACATATTGGAAAATGTTCCTTCAGTTACGGTGGACGTGGATGGTAATGTAGAGCTGAGGGGTAGTGGCAACGTAAAAATATTGATTGATGGAAAACCCTCCGGCCTGGTGAATTCCAGTAGCGCTAATTTTCTAGAAAGCCTTCAGGGTAGTTTAATTGACCGTGTAGAAGTAATTACAAACCCCAGTGTGCGTTATGAAGCCGAAGGGCAAGCGGGAATTATCAACATTATACTTAAAAAAGACCAACGCAGGGGAGTAAATGGATCCTTTGAAGTTTCAGGCGGATACCCAGAACAATATTCGGCAGCTGCTAACGTAAATTTTCGAAGAGAGAAAATCAATTACTTCATTAATTATGGTTTTGACTACCGGGAAAGACCGGGAGATGGCTCTTCTTATCAGACTTTTACTTTTCCTGATACTTCATACAAAACCAGGGTTGACAGAGACAGATTACGTTCCGGTTGGGATCAAAATTTACGTGGGGGAGCAGATTTTTTTATCAATGATAAAAACACCATCACTACTTCTGCAATGATAAGTCTGGAAAACAGCAATAATCCCACTGATATTTGGTATTATGATTACAATATAAATGATGTACTTACAGATCGCTCCCTACGATTAGATGAAGAAAAAGAAGATGAAATAAATGCAGAATTTTCTATAAATTATGATAAAGAGTTCGATAAAAAAGACCAGAAATTCACCGCGGTGCTGCAATATATTTTGGATACCGAAACAGAAACTTCTGATGTAATTGAAAAAACAACATCACTTACGGGTGAAAGTTTACCTGGTGTAGATGGTCTGGAACAAGAAGTTTTTAATGAAGAATTTGAGGCAAATCTGCTCTTGCAGGCAGACTACGTGCACCCTTTTGATGACAACTCAAAATTTGAAACCGGATACCGTAGTGAGCTCAGAAGGATTAACAATCCATATTATGTAAATGAGAAAGACCCTTTTGGGAACTGGGTTTCGCTTAAAAATTTCACCAACACCTTTGATTATGATGAGGATGTACATGCCATTTATGCGTTATACGGCAGAGAGTTTAACCGTTTTTCAGCCCAGGTAGGCCTCAGGGGTGAATATACCGATATCTCCACATATCTGGAAGAAACCGGAGAAGGTAGTGATAAAACATATTTTAACCTTTTTCCCAGTATTCATACTACTTTTGACCTTACCCAGAAGCAAAGTTTGCAATTAAGCTATAGTAGGCGCATAAACAGGCCCGGCCACTGGTATTTAAATCCTTTTAATAACTTGACTGACTCACGTAATATACGCACAGGTAATCCTGATCTGGATCCGGAGTTTACCAGTTCATACGAGTTTGGGTATCTTTACCGTGACAAGTCAACCTCATTATATTCAGGCGTATACTACAGACAAACCACAGATGTAATTGACCGCATTTCAGAGGTAGATACAAGCGGTATTACTTATTTTTTCCCAAAGAATCTTGCTGAACAACAATCTTATGGCCTGGAAACCAATTTAAGTATTAATCCTTTCTCATGGTGGCGTATTTCAGGAAGTGCAAATTTTTTCCGCTTTATTACTGAAGGAGAGTATAAAGGGCAGGATTTAAACGCAGATGCGTACTCCTGGTTCGCACGCGGTAATTCTGTGTTCCGGTTTAAAAATGATTTTCAGGTACAGCTGACTTTTTTTTACAGGGGAAGGCGTGAAACTACCCAGGGTTACACTGAACCATTTTACATGATAAACGCTGCTCTGAGCAAAGACATTTTAAAAGGAAGCGGTACCCTGACTTTGAACGTACAGGACGTATTAAATACACGGGTTTTCAGGTTCTACAGTGAAGGGGCTAACTTTTCTGCAGAACATGAATTTCGCTGGGCTGCACAAAGTGTAACCCTCACCTTTATTTACCGTCTAAATCAGAAGAAAAGTATGGGCCGTGGTGAACGTTCAGGCAATGGCGACGGGGGCAGCGGCGACATGGGTTTCTAATACTATATTGATTATAACCAAAAAATTTGCGGGCGCCTTTTTGTGTCCGCATTTTTATTACATCATAAATCAGCTACGTACTGGCAGTAATGGTAAGAGGGGTAAAAAAGAAAAAACATCACCCGCTTCCGGGAGGAATACGGAGTGATGCCTTAACTATTAACTAAACACACAATGCAAATATAGATAAAAATTAATAACAAATCAAGAATAGATAAAAAAATATTAAAACTAATGTTTTGTTTGATATATAGCTGTTATAAGAAGAATTAATCTTTATCGTTTCTTAATAATTCGTTAATCTTAATAAGTCGTAATAGTTTGGAATACCCACCTAATATTGCTAAAACAAACCCATGATAGCCATCAAGAAATCCTCGCTGTAAAAAATATATATGCAAGAATTTTAAAAAAGGCGTGGTAAATAGTATTATAAGATGTTTCTTACCTTTAGAATCGTAATTTTTGAGAGCATAAAGTGAGGAATACCTGTTCATTCTACTAATATGATCCTCAATGGTCTCAATCGTAAAATGCGAAAATGAATTTTTTAATTTAACAATATGAGGTTGCCTTGAAAAACTCAAATTTTCATGAACTAAATCGTTTTCGTTCCAAATCGCATTTTGCCGATTAAACAGACGGAGTTTAAAATCATTGTTTTGACCAGAGAAAAAAATTGCTTTTCCATAATAATAATTTATTCTTTTGATTTGAAATACTTGTTCTCTTTGCAAGTTATCCTTTTTTAACAAGTTTATTTCATCTTGCAATGGTAGAGATATAATTTCATCAGCATCAATTGAAAATATCCAATCAAAAGTGGCTGTCTTAATGCCAAAATTTTTAGTTTTGGCAAACCCTTCCCAATCTTTATCAATAACTTTTACCTTGTCTAGGCTGCATGCAATTTGTCTTGTAGCATCGGTTGAATGAGAGTCAACCACAATAACTTCATCACTAAAAGTCAAGACAGACTTTATACATTTCTCAATATTTTTCTCTTCATTGTAGGTAATAATTACGGTTGAGATAGAATTCATACTATTGTAAAGAATAGTTTATTTTTTGAGCAAAATATAATTTTGAAACTCAGCTATTGGATGATTAACTAATCTTTCCAGAAAACTAATAAACTGATATCTGAATGTTTCATGCTTATGTTTAATACGACTTCTGGATTTTCTTTTATAAGTGAGTTCATCCTGCCAGTTAAATTTATCAATTACTTCTTTCATTACTGCTGGATGAGTACCAGTAAATCTACTGAGTAACTTCATATTTCCATAATCAAATTCCTCAACTACTTTTCTCACGTTATCGTCTTTTTTGAAAAAGGTTAAACCACGATGATTTTCATTTATGGCACGAATTTTCTTTTTCATAAATTTGGGAGGTCTAACCCATCCATAATGGTATATTGATGCATTTGCGTTGGCAACCCTGAGTTTAAAGGTATTTTCTTTTCTTCTATAATTGAGGCCATCAAAATCAGGAATTTTTCTGAAGGATTGTGCTGATTCCCATGAGCGGATTTCAGGATTGTTGCGAATTATGCGAACTTCATTCCTGTACCAACCATGTGTTCGATGATAATGCCAGTAATCACCCCAAAAATGCACATAGTTAAATAGCAAGCCCTCTACTTCCTTATCATGCAACAACTCTTCACAACGGGCTTTAATCACTGGAAGGTATTTTTCATGTACAACCTCATCAGCCTGCAGGTAAAAAAGCCAGTCGCCCGAACAATGTTCTTTAGCTATATCTGTTTGATGTGCGTGTTCCATACCTCGTGGATACTTTTCAATATCCCATACGGTATCTATAATTTTAATTTTATCACTGTTTATACGCTCAATTTCCTGCCTCGTTGTGTCATCTTCGTCGCAATCGCCAAGGGCTATCACAAATTCATCTACAATGGGTAGTATTGACATTATACTTTGTTTGATGGGATAGTAAAGCTTGCTTACATTTTTCCCCATGGTAAAGCCACTTATCTTCACTGCTAAAAAAATTTAATTATTAAACGCATGCAAATATTAAAAAAACATTTGTAAACAATAACTTTAGAGAAATAAAAAAATCGTAAACATATATTTATGAAAACATTTGCAAATCATGTAACTTTTTGTAATACCCTGCTTTGCCAAGCAAATCATCATGCTTACCTCTTTCCACAATTTCTCCCTCATGCACCACGCAAATTTCATCGGCAAATTGTACCGTAGAGAGCCGGTGGGCAATAACCAGGGAGGTTCTGTTTCTCATCAGGTTAAAAAGTGCTTCCTGCACAAGTCTTTCCGATTCCGTATCAAGCGCGGAGGTGGCTTCATCCAGAATGAGGATGGGCGGATTTTTTAGTACTGCCCGTGCGATACTTACGCGCTGCCGCTGTCCGCCGGATAGTTTGCCGCCACGATCACCAATGTTGGTGTAATACCCGTTTTTAGTAGCTGAAATAAACTCATGCGCATTGGCTACTTTGGCTGCCTGAATAACATCTTCCTCTGATACATTTTCAACGCCAAAAGCGATGTTATTAAAAAAGGTATCATTAAAAAGAATACTTTCCTGGTTCACATTTCCCATCAGGTTGCGCAAATCCTTTAACTTCAGTTCCTTTAAAGGAATGTCATCTATGTAAATGCCGCCCTCATGAACATCGTAAAACCGGGGCAGTAAATCTGCCATGGTTGATTTACCCGAACCGGATTGCCCCACAAGGGCAATTGATTTTCCTTTTTCTATGCTGAGATTTATATTTCGCAGCACATTTTCCTTGTCATATTTAAAGCTTACATTTCTGTATTCTATAGAATTGTTGAAAGACTTTATTGGTTTGGCTGCAGGCATTTCTTTAATTGAGACATCAGCTCCCAGAATTCCATCAATACGGTCAGCAGAAGCCATTCCTTTGATTACATTATAATACGCCGTAGAAAATGCTTTTGCAGGGTTAATAATCTGCGAAAATATAGCCAGATATCCGATAAATGCCTGAGATGAGAGACTGCTTTCATTATTCAGCACCATGGAGCCACCATACCACATTACAATAATCATCACACTGATACCGAGAAATTCACTGATGGGACTGGCAAGATCTCTCCTCCGCCACATTTTTATCATAAGCCTGGTATACAAATTATTGGTGCTATGAAACCTGCGGTTCATTTTATCTTCAGCATTAAATGCCTTTACAATTCTTAGCCCCCCAAGTGTTTCTTCAATAATGGCCAGCAAGGCTCCCATTCTCTTCTGACCTTTAAATGAGGTTTTGCGCAGGCTTCGCCCAATACGGCCAATTACCAGTCCTGAAAGCGGAAGTAAAACTAACACAAAAAGCGTAAGCTGAAAACTCATATAAAATAGTGTTGCCAGATACACCAGTATGATTATCGGATCGCGAAAAAAGAGGTCGAGTGAACGTATGATGGATATTTCTATTTCATTCACATCGCCTGTCATACGTGATATTATATCACCTTTACGCTCTTCAGAGAAAAATCCAAGCGGTAATATCAGTATTTTATTAAACAATTCGTTCCGGATGTCTCTTACAACGCCATTCCGTACAGGTGCCAACATATATACACTCATGTAGTGGAAAAAACTTTTCAGGAAAGATGTTACCACAACCGTAATACTCACAAATATCAAAGCGTTAACCCTACCCTGCTCCACAATAATATTGCTTAGTATGTAATAAAAATAATCCTGTAAAGCACCGGCTGAATCAAGGTCGGGTTGCTCGGTCACCATGGGCTGTGTGTTAAACAATATTCCCAGAAAAGGTATAATAAGGGTAATGGAAAATAAAGAAAATATTACAGAAAGCAGATTAAGGAGAATACTAATACTGACTTTGGGCCAGTAAGGATAAAGATACCGAAGTATTTTATTGAACTTTTTCATTAAATTTTAAAATCCTTTCAATTTTCCCTGCCGGGAATAAAATCCCCAAAAGTATAAAATAAACTTTAGCTACCGCACATAAATGAGTAAATAACCAAGTGCATAATATAACATAACGAAGCAATAACCTAAATATTCTGCAGTTCTCCTGCTGTAATTTATACTGCTTTAATTCAATACCTTTTTTGTACTTTTGCGCCCTAAACAATATAAAATCCCATAGCATGGAATGTAGAATTTGCGGCAGCACACGATTATCATTATACTATACGCAGGGGAATAATGGGGAGTTTAAATATTATCGTTGTGCTGATTGCACTAATGTAAACTATGATTTATCTACCGGCCTGGATCAGGAAAAATATACCGCCATGTATTTTGATCCGGAAGATGAAAATGCCCGCACAAACATTGGCCAGACAGTTTCATATAATTTCATCAAAAGCCACGTACCGGTACGCGGCAGGTTTCTGGACATAGGCTGTGGCAATGGCAGAATTCTGCTGCTTGCAAAACGAGACGGATTTGAAGCCGAGGGACTTGAATTATCTGAGTTTTATGCTAAAAAACTGTGGGAAAAAGCCCAAATCCCTGTTAAAGTAGCCAACTTTCTCGAGCTGGAAATACCCAAAGAAATGCGTTATGATGTGATCACACTCCGGCATGTACTGGAACATCTTCCCAATCCGCGACTGGCCATGTCAAAAATAAATGAATTGCTCAACCCGGAAGGATTTGCTGAATTGGAATTTCCTCACATTGAAGGATTTGGTTCCAAACTTAAACGATTTAAAGAAAAAACAGGGATTAGCAAAAAAAAATATCCCGAAGGATACAAGCCGGGGCATTGCAACGAATACACGAAGAAATCGTT
>JBEPYD010000175.1:0-8030 GCA_041641575.1 Bacteroidales bacterium | reverse complement strand
TGAGTATTTCATCATGCTTGCCTTTGAGGAAGTTGTATTTCTCCTGGAAAGTTCCCTGGGTAATGTCACCTACCCGCAGGCCATTTCTACCTGTCTTGTCCATGTATGTTGGACCTATGCCTTTTAGGGTAGAACCAATTTTTGTTTTCCCTTTTGCAGCTTCCGAGGCAGCATCAAGCATACGGTGTGTAGGCAAAATGAGATGTGCTTTACGTGATATAAAAAGATTTTTGGTAAGGTCTATACCCAGCTTTTTAATACCGTCAATTTCTTTTTTGAAAATAATGGGATCAATAACAACACCATTGCCAATAATATTGGTTTTATCTCCATGGAAAATTCCTGAAGGAATGGTGTGCAGAATATGTTTTATATTATTAAATTCCAGGGTATGTCCGGCATTCGGGCCACCCTGAAAGCGGGCGATAACATTGTACTTTGGTGTAAGAACGTCAACAATTTTACCTTTTCCCTCATCTCCCCACTGAAGACCAAGAAGAACATCTATTTTCATGCTTTGGAAAGCTATTATTTAATTAAAAAATCACGGCCAAGTTACGAATTATTTTGTAAGGATGGGTGGGTAAGTTTTCATTAAATTTTAACAAAACATTCCATTACGATGAATAAATGATATCGTTTTTAATAATAATTATTTTGTACAAACAGAAGGTGGAATATTTAACCGGAAGTTTCTTCGCCGTATCCATAGATATAAAGCGAATGATGACTGGGTTTAAAATTATTTAACTCACATGCTGTTTTGATAATCTCCTGTATTCGTGGGTCACAAAATTCAATAACGTCGCCTGTCTTTATGTCAATCAGGTGGTCGTGCTGAATGCATTGATACGCTTTCTCAAACTGAGCGATATTTTTCCCGAACTGATGTTTTACTACCAGGTTGCAATCAAGCAAGAGTTCAATGGTGTTGTACAGGGTAGCCCTGCTAACCCGGTAATTCTTATTTTTCATGAAAATATACAGAGATTCTATATCAAAGTGCCCTTCACGTGTATAAATCTCGTCAAGGATGGCATATCGTTCAGGTGTTTTTCTGTGTCCTTTTCTTTCAAGGTATTCCGTAAATATCTTTTTTACGGTGTCCCTGGTTTCATCATTTGTCATAACTTAGTCTAATTAAAAATAGCAAGACTAAAATATTACTTTTTTTGTGAATTAAAAAACAATAAAAAAAATTTTTTACAACATGCCGGTTAAATTTACTCAACGCGGTTTACACTATCCACTCCTTTAATTTTCACGAGGTTCATTATCAGGTTATTAAGATCGGAGGTGTTGTGAACATATAAATCTATGGTGCCGTCAAAAATTCCATCGTGACCATGTAAATTTATAGTGCGCATATTTACATTCAGTTCTTTTGATATAACAGTTGTGATGTTGTTATACACCCCAAACCGGTCAATTCCCCGCAGTTGAATGCGGACCAGGTATGAAAGTATTTTGTGGGTAGTCCATTTGGCAGGAACAATTAAATTTCCCTGGCTAGACATTAGTTTTATGGCATTTACACATTTCGATTTATGTATAATTACCCCGCCTTCAGGGCTATGATAGCCAACAACATCATCGCCGGGAATAGGATTGCAGCATTTGGCAATCAGGTACTCTGAATCAGGTACATCAATATTTTCGCGCAACAGCAGCGGGGAAGCTGCCTCAGGTTTGCTTATATTCTCCTCTACTTTTACTTTGTCTTCAGCAAGTTTCTCAGTGGTTTCTTTTTTGTCACTTCGCCTGCTAAGCTGTAGTTCCCAGTATCTTACCCATTTGTTTTTGGTGTTTTTCTTGAGGATCTTATTAAGATTTTCCAGCGAAATAATCCCGGATCCGATTTTACTGTAGAGTTCATCCTTTGTATTGACCTCATAGGCTGGCAGGAGCTTTTTGAATATGCGGGAGCTGGGGTGCAGATTTAATTCAAGGAGTTTTTGTTCAATGAGTTCTTTTCCTTTGGAAATTCGGTCTTTTGTATCGCCTTTAAAGGCATTTTTAATACTTGATTTGGCTTTGGCGGTAACCACATACTCCAGCCATTCGCGTTGAGAGTGTTGCTTGTCAGAAGTAAGGATCTCCACCTGGTCCCCACTGGAAAGTTTATGGTTTAAGGGTACGAGCTTGTTATTCACTTTAGCCCCAATGGCTTTGTTGCCTACCTCGGAATGAATTTCAAAAGCAAAATCAAGGGCTGTGGAGTTCAGAGGCAGGGTTTTGATGTGGCCTTTGGGTGTGAACACCATTATTTCAGAAGCATACAGGTTCAGTTTAAAATCATCGAGGAATTCAAGCGCGTTGTTTTGCGGATCATCAAGTAGCGAGCGAATTCCCTGTATCCATTTATCCAGTTCCGATTGCTGGGGAGATTTTTCTTTATATTTCCAGTGTGCTGCAAATCCTCGTTCAGCGATATCATCCATACGTTTTGTGCGTATCTGCACTTCAACCCATTTGCCGTTAAGCCCCATTACTGTGGCATGCAACGCTTCATAACCATTGGTTTTGGGTGTGCTTACCCAATCGCGTATGCGGTCGGGTTTTGGCATGTAGATATCCGTAATGAGGGAATATATATTCCAGCACTGTGTTTTTTCAGGAATATCGGCCAGGGGGTCAAAAACAATGCGGATGGCAAATAAATCATAAATCTGTTCAAAAGGAATATTCTTTGTTTGCATTTTATTCCATACGCTGTAGATAGATTTTGGCCGTCCGGAGATGTCATAATTAATATTGAAATTGTTTAGCTTGTTCATAATGGGCAGGCTAAACTGGTTGATAAAATGTTGTCTGCGTTTTTGGTCTTCGGCAATCTTCAGCCTTATTTCATCGTATATTTTTGGGTATCTGTATTTCAGGCTCAGGTCTTCCAGTTCTGTTTTAATGCCATACAAGCCCAGTCTGTGTGCCAGTGGCGCATAAAGGTAAATTGTTTCACCACTGATTTTTATTTGTTTGTTTTCGGGCATGGCATCCAATGTGCGCATGTTGTGCAGCCTGTCAGCCAGTTTTATTAGAATAACCCTAACATCATCGCTTAGGGTGAGCAACATTTTTCTGAAATTCTCAGCCTGCAGTGATGATTTGTTGTCAAAAACGCCTGAGATTTTTGTAAGCCCATCAATGATGTTGGCTATTTTTTCTCCAAAAATTGTTTGTATATCTTCGATGGTATAATCGGTGTCTTCCACCACATCGTGCATAAGTGCACAGGCAATGGATTTTGCTCCCAGTCCGATTTCTTCTGTAACTATTCTTGCCACAGCCAACGGATGCATAATATATGGGTCACCTGATTTGCGACGCATATCTTTATGTGCATCGTTTGCCAGGCGAAATGCTTTCTCGATTAACTTCTGATCTTCCTCATTTTTGCACCGGGTGCAGTTTGCCAGAAGGTTATCGAATTCTTCCCTAATGGTTTTTTTTTCCTCTGCTGTAAGCTTCAATTTATTCTAACTTTTAGATTTTTGCGTAAGCTAATCACTTATCTTGCAATAAGCAAAATTAATGTTTTTAAAAAATATTCCGGTTTAATAATGCATGAATATGCAAAAGGAATTTACATCTTAAAATCAAGGATAAAAGACCGTAATGCTTCCATTCTGTGTAACTTCGGTGCCGTCGGCAAGATTAAGGGAAAGCAGATAGAGATAAACTCCTGCCATGGCTTTTTTCCCGAAAGCTGTATCACCGTTCCATCCCTCTGTGTAATTGGTGGTTTGAAATACCATGTTTCCAAAACGATCGTACACAGAAAAACTATATCCCTCAGGAATAACATCAATCACTGGTTTAATCACATCATTATTTCCGTCATTGTTTGGTGTAAATGCATTGGGAACCAGGATTTGTGGTACGTAAGTAACACAACTTATGTTTGAGGTAGATTCTCCCTGTATTCCATAAGGGTTTGAATCCCCTTCAACAGCTTTTATCCGGTAACAGATTTCTGATGATATGCCCGACAAATCAGTTCCCTGCAGGTTATCGGCATAATTGTTTTCAGATGTTTTATCAATCAATTCTTCATTTCCATCGCTGGTAAGGCGGTATATTTCATATTCTTTAATTCCTCCAGACCAGTTTTGGTAATTATTCCACTCCAGCATACTATTGTTACCTGTAGTACTGGCATTTAATACAATATTTGTTGCTATATTCGATTCTTTTATTGCCACTCCGCAGGGGTTGTAAGAAATTATCCTGTATTGGTTTACCAAAGAGATGTTTGCTTCTGCATCTGTATATGTGAAACCTGAAGTTGAACTCTGAAGATTAAACCATTCAATAGTATCTGGTGCTGCCAGGTTGCTATTTTCACTTATAAGTGCAAAACGATTAAATTCACCGGGAGTGTAGGTGAATGATACCAAGATATTTTCATCATCTACACTTGCAAAATCCGCATTCAAATTTTCCGGGAGCGATTGTGAGTTAGTGGTAAAACATATTTTATTTGAAAAAGAATATGAACCATCATTTCTTAAAGCTTTAATGATATAGCAATACTTTTGGTTTGCTTTAATATGGAATATGGTTGCTTCCTGCAGGGTGTCTGCGGTAGTTCCCAGCAGGCGGTAAGTGCTGTCATTTACAGATGTAAGAATTTGATATTCCGATAAATCATCACCCCAGCCAATATATGGTGACCAATTTAGAGATATACTCAGGTTACATGAATCGTATGCGCCCGAAAGAAACATTGTGGAGTGGTATTCTGAATAACCACTTAGGTTATCTGCGGTATCCCGCGCAGCTACCGCATAAGATTCCGATTCAAGATTTGGTTGAGAAGCAGTGTAACTAAACAGATGCTCCATACCATTGCTAACATTTATAGAATCCACCCATATATTTTGGTTGTTTATTTTTTTGAACAGGATGTACCGGGCAACATCATCTGAGGTGCTTGGTACATAGAAAATGTTTACATAGCCAGTAGCAGTGTCAACAGAAACGATGTCAACAACAGGGCGTTCCGGACGAATGCTATCCCGGGTAATATCTAAGGTATTGCTGTTAGTATATAAATCTGCTGAAATGACCCAACCAATGGTGAAACATTGCAAAAGAATAATAAATGATATTTTAAATCTGGTATGCTTCATTTTCATTTATGTCATCCAGCGCCTCCCGGTACTCATCTATAAATTTCTTTACCAGATCAGCAGCCGGAGTAAGTGCGTTGATTGTACTGGCTATTTGACCTATTTCAAGTTCCCCTTCTTCCATATCACCCTCAAACATTCCTTTGCGAGAGCGACCTGTGCTAAGTAATTCTATCATCTCCAGCTTAGTGGCACCGCGGTCTTCAAATTCCATTACCCGCTGAGCAAAGCTGTTGGTGATCATCCGGGTAGGAGAAACTTTTTTTAATAATAAACGGGTATCTCCCTCAAATATTTCAATTACTTTTTCTTTGAATGCCTGGTGAGCAGAAGCTTCGGGAGTTGCCACAAACCGTGAGCCGATTTGCACGCCGTCAGCACCCATACACATCATGGCAAACATGGTTCTTCCATTTCCTATGCCTCCTGCGGCTATAAGGGGTAACTGAATAAGAGGCCGGAGTGTTTCCAATAACACCATTGTGGTGGTTTCTTCACGGCCATTGTGTCCGCCGGCTTCAAATCCTTCAAAAATAATGGCATCAACTCCTGAATCTTGTGCCTTTAATGCAAATTTTGCATTTGCTACTACATGCAAAACGGTAATGCCTTTTTCTTTTAAAGCTGCTGTATATTTTGCAGGGTTCCCTGCAGAGGTGATGACAATTTTAACATCTTCTTCGAGCACAACCCTGATATTTGCTTCAGAGTGTTTATAAAGAAGCGGAATGTTTACAGCAAATGGGTGGTCTGTATTTTTCTTCATTTTCTGAATATGCTCACGCAAGACTTCCGGATACATGGAGCCTGAACCAAGGGTGCCCAAACCACCTGCATTGCTTACCGCGCTGGCAAGCTTCCATCCGCTGCACCACACCATTCCTGCCTGTATAAGCGGATATTTGATGTTCAATAAACCTGTTAATCTGTTTGTCATTTGCATATAAATAAATTAGAATTCAAAGCAGACCAATGTCATATCAACCCTGTTGATGTCTGCAAGAAATACAAGGGGTTGATAATAAAACAATCAAATCAGAGGCTTACCATACAATAATAAAGTGCAATTTACTTATGTAATTGAGCATTTCTATAGTTATGCGAAGCGAAGAAGTGAAGATTTTATATCAACCATTTTTTAAGTATTTCCGTCCACAAAAGTAATCAATATAATTTGTCATAATATCTCCCATATAAAACCAATAAAAATAAGCATATACTTACTTATAAATTATGGCATTGGATATTTAATTCATATTTTTGTTTCCCTAAAAAATTTGTACATAACAATTGAAATTTTCCAGATTACCAGCTCGTTTTTTTGCCTGGCGGAGTAAACGAATCTCCGACGCTCAATTTATTATATTGCTCAGTATAATCATTGGTATACTGGTTGGTTTTGCTGCTGTTATTATAAAGAATCTTGTTCATTTAATCCAGATAGGAATTCAGAAATATACACCTGAAGAGTTCTCTTTTCTTTACATTTTATATCCTTCTATTGGTATTTTAATAGTTGTATTTTTTGTGAAATACATTAACCGACGGCCTGTTCAACACGGTATTCCCAGTGTTTTATATGCCATTGGCAAGAATAATGGCATCATTCGCCGTCATAATCTTTACAGTTCTATTATTACCAGTTCACTTACGGTAGGATTTGGAGGTTCGGTTGGGCTGGAAGGTCCTACTGTAGGCACAGGTGCAGCCATTGGATCCAATCTTGGCAGGCTGCTCAGATTAAGTTACAAGCAAATTTTCCTTCTTTTGGGTTGTGCTTCAGCTGGTGCTATGGCTGCCATATTTAAAGCACCCATTGCTGCAATTGTTTTTGCCTTGGAAGTAATTGTGCTGGATTTAACCATGTCTGCCATTGTTCCGCTGCTGATTTCCAGTGCAACTGCTGCACTCACTTCGTACTTTTTCCTGGGCCAGGATGTGTTGTATCGCATGGCGGTAAAAGAAGATTTTAATCTGGATCATTTAATTTTTTACATTATTCTTGGATTTATAACAGGCTTTGTTTCATTATATTTTACAAGGATCTATAAATATTTAACCCGTATATTCGATGGTTTTAAAAATCCGATGAAGCGCTTCCTCACCGGGGCTGTTGTTCTGGGCTTGTTAATATTTCTGTTCCCATCATTATATGGTGAAGGGTATGAGGTGATTAATAGGGTTTTGGGTGGTGATTTTACGTATTTATATGAAAACACCATTTATGAGCATTTAAACACAAATATTTTTATTACAATATTGCTCCTGGTACTCGTAATTATTTTTAAAGCATTTGCTACAACAATTACCTTTAAAATTGGTGGTGTTGGAGGAATTTTTGCACCTACACTCTTTTTGGGGGCCAATACAGGTTTGCTTTTTGCTTTTATCATGCAATATACGGGCACAGAACTTTCCATGTCTAATTTTGCACTGGTGGGTATGGCGGGGGCAATATCTGGAGTCATTCATGCGCCGCTCACAGCCATCTTCCTTATAGCAGAGATTACCGGGGGATATCAGCTTTTTATGCCACTCATGATTGTGGCTACTATCTCTTATGCTACAGTTCGGTTTTTTGAGAAAAACTCTGTGTATACTTTCCAGCTTGCTAAACGTGGCGAATTGATTACACATCATAAAGATAAGGCAGTGCTCATGCGGTTGCAAATTCATAAACTTATTGAAACGGATTTTAAAGTTGTTCACCCGGAAGATACCCTCGGCGATCTGGTAAAGGTAATCACTCATGCACACCGTAATATTTTTCCAGTGGTGGACGGGGAAAATAATTTTAAAGGCATCGTTAAAATGGATGATATCCGCACCATTATGTTTAATCATGAAGCTTATAATACTACCTTTGTACATGAATTGATGATTAATCCGCAATTTACC